>JBQTJZ010000037.1:0-2574 GCA_052386615.1 Methylophilaceae bacterium | reverse complement strand
GCGCAATCACCATGGCTTGTTTTGCGGCGTTTTGGTCTAACCAAGTGAGGCGTTTTGCCATAGCAGCACTGATTTGAATCCGATGACTAGATTCGATAATCAAATAGTGTGTAACCTGCATGCGTTTAGCCGCCTCTGCGCGTTTATTGCGGTTGGCGATAAAAATTGGTTTGGAAGCCACATCAGAGAGTGTACCTGCACTGGGTTGAGGCGGGATTAACACCGTAACCGATTGTGTGCCTTCCACCGGATAGCCACTGGCAGGATCAATAATATGGCAATAACGTTTGCCGTTAAGTGTAAAGTAGCGCTGGTAATCGCCAGAGGTGCCAATGGCCCAGCCACTAGGTAAATCCACGGTTGCAATGGCGTTAGGCTGGCGCGGGTGTTGAATGCCCACGCGCCAAGGTGTATCACCATGCTGTCCCAGTGCAATAATATTGCCACCAATGTTGATGAGCGCATGTTTGACACCATGTTTGCGTAATAAAACGAGCGCTTTATCAAGCGCATAACCTTTGGCGTAGCCGCCTAAATCCAATTGTACCGCAGTATTTTTACTGGATATTTTACCTGCTTCAATGATGATATCCGTCATCTGCGGATTCGCCCGAACCAAATCATTAATCTTTGTTGCATCTATTTTGACGGGTTTAAACTCGTCATGATGAAAGCCCCATGTGCTAATCAAACTGCCAATTGCTGGGTTAAAAGCGCCTTGTGATAGGATTGAAAGTGCGGTGGCATCTGCAATCATTGTGGCAATATCGGGCCGAACACTCAGGGCAGTGCTGCCCTGAGAAAAAGCCTGATTGATGGTTTTTATCTCGCTAGGTTGCCATGCATGCAGACGCTGATGCAACTCTTGAAAGCTGTGCATGACTTCATTTGAGTAGGCCAGTGCTTTTTGTTCAGATTCGCCATAAATGCTAATGTCTACCAGTGTGCCAAACACATAGCTTTGAGAGTTGTACAGCGGTTCTTTATGGCTACAGCTAATGAGAATATAGCCAAAAATGAGGAGCATGAAAGCGCGCATAGGCGCTACTATAACCTTAGATTACCAAGGATTCTAGCACTGCTAGTGAATTAACTGAGTGAGCGCATCCATAAAAACCTGCGCTGGGTTACAGGATGTTTGAGCGGCTATTTCTACCATACCGGTTGGACTGGTGACGTTGATTTCCGTTAAATGTTCACCGATGACATCCAAGCCTACTAAAAATAAGCCTTCACCCCTAAGGGTATGCCCTACTGTAGTGGCAATTTCCAAGTCACGTGTTGTCAGCGGTTGTGCAAATCCTGTACCCCCTGCTGCCAAATTCCCGCGTGTTTCACCCGCTTGTGGGATGCGAGCTAGGGCATAAGGGAGTGGTTCACCATTAATCACAATAATGCGCTTATCGCCTTGTGCTATGGCGGGCAGGGTTTGTTGCGCCATGATGGTCTGCTGACCAAACCCAGTGATGGTTTCTAAAATAACGCTGATATTGGGGTCGTTAGCGGTTAAACGGAAAATGCGGCTACCGCCCATGCCGTCGAGTGGTTTAACGATAATATCTTGTTGTTGAGCCAAGAAGTCACGCAATAAGGCCTGATGGCTAGTGACTAAAAACTCCGGTGCAAATTGTGGAAACTTAGCAATGGAGACTTTTTCATTCCAACCACGTACCGCAGTAGGATTGTTGATAATACGCGCGCCCTGATGAGCGGCTAACTCTAGTAAGTAGGTGCTGTATAAATATTCGTTATCAAAAGGCGGGTCTTTACGCATTAAAATGACATCGAAATCTTGAGGGGAAGCTTCCTTGGCTTCGTCAAGCGCATACCAGTTTTTATCAAGGCTAAACTTAAATGATGTGACATGCACTTTAACGATTTCGTTGCGCAAGAATAAGTCATGTTGGGCGCAAACGTAAAGTTGATGTCCGCGTGTTGCCGCTTCGCGCATGATAGCCACACTGGTATCTTTATAAGTCTTGAGACTGTCCAGTGGATCAAGTATGAATAATAATTTCATGACGCATTATAGATTCAAAGGATCATTTTCTTGTAGCTCTATTGCTGCTGCGAGCAACGCGAGGCGTGCTACTACCCCATAAGCATAAAAGCGGTTCGGCAACGTGTCAGGTTCATCTGCACAATCCGGTAAAGTACAAGGTTTTTCAAACGCCAGTGGTACAAAATGGGAGCCTGGCGCGTTTAAGTTTTCATCGGCGCCACGTTCGGTATGCACACGGTAAAAACCACCAATGACAAAGTGGTCCATCATGTAGACGACGGGTTCAGCCACCGCATCATTAATGCTTTCAAAAGTATAAACACCTTCTTGAATGATGACCTCGCTCACCTGCTGACCTTCTTTAATCACTGACATTTTGTTGCGCATTTTACGGTTCAAGTTGCGCACATCATCGGGATGTTTTACTGTCATAATGCCCATACCATAAGTGCCGGCGTCGGCTTTTATAATGACAAAAGGCGCTTGTGTCACGCCATATTCAGCATACTTCAATTTTATTTTATTGAGTAACTGCCCCACTTTTAATGCAAGACATTCTTCCCCTGTACGCG
>JBQTJZ010000036.1:0-12902 GCA_052386615.1 Methylophilaceae bacterium | reverse complement strand
GTGCGTTGGGCGCTTGATATAGACCCGCAGGAGTTTTAAGTGTTTTAGCTTTATGGGATTAAGCAGCAGCTTTTTGTTCAGGATCTGCTGCCATGGTTGCTATCAGGCGATGTAATGATTCTCTTAGCTGAATAAAATCATCTTCACAAAGACCAGTTTGACAAGCCACACCCTGTTGAACACGCGCAATTTCATGTTGTAACTCGTAACCCGTTTTCGTCAGGGCGACTTCAACAACACGTTCATCCTGTACGTTGCGCGTGCGCGTGATGAAACCACCCGCTTCAAGCCGTTTTAGCATCGGGGTAAGCGTTGCGGAGTCGAGTTCTAATCGATGTGCTATATTGCCAACGCTGACACCATCGCGCTCCCACAACACCAGCATTACCAAATATTGGGTATAAGTAAGCCCAGCTTTTTCTAGACCACCACGATAAGCACGCGTTAACGCGTGCGTAGCAGCATAGAGCGCGAAGCACAGCTGATGATTGAGTTTAAGGTTGTCGTAAATGGTCATGTTCGATTCAGATTATATCGACAAATATTATTTTGTAAATCGATTGGCAATGAAATTGATGATTATTCTAAATAATCATATATGAAATAACCCTATTTTATATAAGAGTCAAAAGCTCAGATTAATTTGCCAGCTATGCAGCTAGCAAAGTAAAATACCTACTTTAATTGAAAGCTACGCGGGTGTAGTTCAATGGTAGAACGCTAGTTTCCCAAGCTCGATACGCGGGTTCGATTCCCGTCACCCGCTCCAAGAGAGAATGTATGACACCAGCACCTCCATGTGTGATGACTTTTGCAGCAACAGATCCGAGTGGCGGTGCTGGTTTGCAGGCTGATATTTTGGCCTTTGCCAGCATTGGCTGTCATCCGTTATCCGTGATTACTGGGATTACCGTGCAAGATACTGTGGGTGTTGACAGTGTGATGGCGTTGGACGCAGACTGGATTAATGATCAAGCACGTACCATTTTAGAAGACGTACAAGTATCTGCATTCAAGCTGGGCTTGCTTGGTAGCGTAGAAAACGTTGCAGTCATTGCTGAAATTATGGCAGACTACCCCAATGTACCATTGTTAATTGACCCGATTTTAACTTCTGGGCGCGGTGATGAATTGACGAATGAAGAAATGCAGGCTGCTATGTGCGAGTTATTGTTTCCACAAGCAACCTTGATCACCCCTAATAGCTTAGAGGCGCGTCGTCTCGCGTTTTACGATGAAAGTGATGAAGTAAAACATACCTCGCTGGAAGAATCTGCACAACGTTTACTGGAAATGGGGCCAGAGTATGTATTAATTACTGGCACACATGAACGTTCAAGCGATGTAGTGAACTCACTTTATGGCGCTAACGGATTGATAAAAGCTTATCATTGGGAGCGCTTGTCAGGAAGTTATCATGGGTCTGGCTGTACTCTCACCAGCGCTATTGCGGCTTGCCTAGCACATGGGCTAACAATGGAAGAGGCGATTCAGGAGGCACAGGAATATACTTGGCAAACGCTTAAGAATGCCTTTAGGCCTGGTATGGGACAGTTTATTCCTGACAGATTTTTTTGGGCGCGCGAAGATGATGAAGCGAAAGACAAAGAAAGTGACGTTGGCGCATCGCTACAACATTAGTGGCTTATACGCCATTACGCCAGACGAAGCCGATACGCAAATTCTTTGCGCAATTGTAGAAGCGGCTTTGCTCGGGCATGCTAGCCTAGTGCAGTATCGTAATAAAACGGCAGATCAAAATTTACGTCTTCAGCAGGCAACTGCTTTATTAGCGTTGTGTCGAAGTTATGGCGTACCACTCATCATCAATGACCACCTCGATTTATGCGCGCAAATTGATGCAGATGGTTTGCACCTTGGCGCTACGGATTGTGACTTAGGGGCAACACGGCGCTTACTGGGGGCGGATAAGATTATTGGCGCTTCGTGCTACAACCGCCTTGATTTAGCACTAAATGCCACGGCACAAGGAGCAAGTTATGTGGCATTTGGCGCATGTTTCTTATCTGCTAGCAAACCCAATGCAGTAAGCGCGCCGCTGGATCTGTTTACACAAGCCAAAAAGCAAATCACTACTCCTCTGGTAGGTATTGGCGGCATTACCTTGAACAATGCTTCACAGGTAATTGATGCTGGGGCGGATGCCATAGCGGTCATCGATGGATTATTCAGTTTTGGGATTGTGAATAGAGACGAAATTACCAAGACCGGCCAACAGTTTACCTCTTTAATTAAAACACCGACATGATATCCAATAACCAAATTCTGTTCGAAAAATCACAACAACTGATTCCAGGTGGCGTGAACTCACCAGTGCGTGCGTTTCGCAGTGTAGGCGGCACACCCATATTTTTCAAAAAAGGGCTAGGCTCAAAACTTTGGGATGTGGATGGCAAAGAATATATTGACTACATTAATTCTTGGGGTCCGATGATTGTAGGCCATGCTCATCCCGAAGTAATCAAAGCGGTGCAGGTGACGGCGGCAAATAGCTTATCTTTTGGTGCGCCTACAGGCCTAGAGTTGGAAATGGCCGAGATGATTAATAAACTTGTTCCAAGCATGGAGCAAGTGCGTCTGGTGAGCAGCGGTACAGAAGCCACCATGAGCGCCATTCGTGTGGCGCGTGGCTACACCAAGCGCAATAAAATCGTTAAGTTTGAAGGTTGTTATCATGGTCATGCCGATGCTTTATTAGTGAAGGCAGGTTCTGGCTTACTCACTTTTGGTGAGCCAAGTTCTGCAGGTGTTCCAGCAGAAGTGGCCGCTCACACTTTGACGCTGGAATATAACAACATACAAGCACTTAAAGATTTATTTGCAGAAATGGGTGACACGCTTGCCTGCGTGATTATTGAGCCTGTGGTGGGCAATATGAATTTAATTGTGCCAACCAGCGAGTTTTTACAGACATTGCGAGCACTATGTACCAAACATGGCACGGTGCTGATTTTTGATGAGGTGATGACGGGCTTTCGCGTAGCCTTAGGCGGCGCACAAGCTTTGTATCATATAAAACCAGATATGACCACACTAGGTAAGGTGATTGGCGGCGGCCTGCCTGTCGGTGCATTTGGTGGACGCAAAGAGATTATGGGCGTGCTTGCCCCACTAGGCGCCGTGTATCAGGCAGGTACGCTTTCTGGTAATCCTGTGGCTGTTTCAGCCGGGTTAAAGACCTTAGCGCTTGTTCAAGCGCCTAATTTTCATGTGAATTTAGCCAACCAAACCCAAAAACTAGTTAGTGGCCTAGTACACGCAGCTAAAAACGCGGGCGTTACATTCAGCGCACAAAACGTGGGAGGCATGTTTGGCCTATACTTCAGTGCAAGCTGCCCCGCCTCCTTTAATGAGGTGATGCAATCTGATAAAAACGCGTTTAATCGATTTTTCCACCACATGTTAGATAGCGGCGTTTACTTTGGCCCGTCCGCATTTGAGGCAGGTTTTGTTTCTGCAGCACACACCGATGAAGATATCGCTTACACCATTCAAGCTGCAGAAAAAGCATTTCAACAAATTTAGCGATAAAAGTTTAGCTATGTAATTGATAGCAAGACGATTTAACGGTATTATTGAAGGTTCCGCTAAATGTTTTGTGAATGATGAAATATGGCAACAACGCACGTTAATTTCCAAGCTGAATCAATTCAAGCCAAACCGATAAAACAAGGTTTATATAATCCTGCAAACGAACATGATGCTTGCGGTGTTGGTTTTGTGGTGCATATCAAAGGCAAAAAGAGTCATGACATTGTACAAAAGGGATTAGAGCTTTTAACTAACTTAACGCATCGTGGCGCAACCGGCTACGATCCCAAATTAGGCGATGGCGCAGGCTTGTTGATGCAAATGCCGGATGCGTTTATGCGCAAAGAAGCGGCACGCTTAGGATTAAACTTACCTTCGGCAGGCGAGTATGCGGTAGGTAACCTATTTTTGCCACAAAACGCAAAAAATCGAGCGGTTTGTGAAGCACTCATCACCAAAATTATTCAAGAAGAAAATCAAATCTTGCTGGGCTGGCGCGATGTGCCGGTCGATAACAGTAATATTGCTGATGCTGCACGTGAAGTCGAGCCAGCGATGCGTCAGGTATTTATTGGTTGTCGCGCCAAAGATCAAAACACATTTGAGCGCAAATGCTTTGTTATTCGCAAACGCATTGAGCATGCTGTGCGTGCGCTTGAGTTGAACGATAATGCTGCGTTTTATATTCCTTCTCTCTCAAGCCGTACGATTGTCTATAAAGGCATGTTGCTGGCGAATGAAGTCGGCATTTACTACCAAGATTTAGCCGATGAAAGTGTTGTTTCAGCGTTGGCTTTGGTGCATCAACGTTTTTCCACAAACACGTTTCCGGCATGGGATTTAGCGCATCCATTTCGCATGATTGCGCACAATGGCGAAATTAATACTGTGCAAGGTAATGTGAACTGGATGGCAGCGCGCCACGAAACCATGAAATCTGCTGTGATTGGCGAGGATTTGGACAAGCTTTGGCCATTAATCGCTGAAGGTCAATCAGATTCAGCCTGTTTTGATAATTGCTTAGAGCTGCTCATCGCTGGGGGCTATAGCTTGCCGCACGCGATGATGATGTTGATTCCGGAAGCTTGGGCTGGCAATCCGTTAATGAGTGAAGATAGACGCGCATTTTATGAATATCATGCGGCGTTAATGGAACCATGGGATGGCCCAGCCGCAGTGGCATTCACGGATGGGCGCATGATAGGCGCTACCCTAGATAGAAACGGTTTGCGTCCAGCGCGCTATCTTGTGACTGACGATGACATAGTGATGATGGCGTCTGAAATGGGCGTCCTCACTTTTCCACAAGAAAAAATCGTTAAAAAATGGCGCTTGCAACCTGGGAAAATGTTCCTGATTGATATGGAGCAGGGCCGTATTATCGATGATGAAGAAGTGAAAAGTGAATTGGCTGCTGCTAAACCGTATAAAAAGTGGATTGAAGAATCACGTTATTTCCTAGGGGATTTGCCCGAGAAGAAAAACACGGTTAAGTTAAACGAATCTTTACTTGATACTCAACAAGCGTTTGGGTATACACAAGAAGATATTAAATTTATTCTGCAACCAATGATTGCTAATGGCGAAGAGGGCGCAGGCTCAATGGGCAACGATGCTGCATTACCGGTATTGTCCGAGAAGCCAAAATTGCTTTACAACTATTTTAAACAACTGTTTGCGCAAGTAACTAATCCACCCATTGACCCTATCCGAGAAGAGCTGGTGATGTCATTGGTTACATTTATTGGCCCAAAACCAAATCTACTTGGGGTAGATGAAACTAAGCCAGCGATTCGTCTGGAAGCCAGTCAGCCGGTATTAAGTCAAGACGATTTGGCCAAACTCAATCATATCGAGGCAATTACACGCGGCGCATATAAATCTATCACCTTAGACATGACTTACCCATTAAGCGAGGGTAAAGATGGCATGAAAGCAGCCATTGATAAACTTTGCCTAGCAGCGGCGCAAGCAGTTAAAAATCAATACAATGTGTTAATCCTGACAGACAGAACAGTGACCAAAGATCGTTTAGCGATTCCAGCATTGCTAGCTTGTGCTGCTACACACGAACATTTGGTGAAAGTGGGGTTACGCACCAGCACCGGCTTGGTAGTTGATACTGGCTCTGCGCGAGAGGTACATCATTTTGCGCTGTTAGCTGGCTATGGCGCTGAAGCGGTTTGCCCATGGCTTGCCTATGAAACTATTGCCAGCATGACGGAAGATGCCTATGAAGCAAATAAAAAATTCGTTAAAGCCATTGGCAAAGGCATGTATAAAGTCATGTCCAAAATGGGCATCTCTACCTATCAATCATACTGTGGCGCACAAATTTTTGAGGCAATTGGCCTAAATAATGTTTTTGTAAACCAATATTTTACCGGCACTACCAGCAATATTGAAGGGATTGGTTTGGATGAAGTGGCAGAGGAAACCTTGCGTTTGCACAGCGCTGCTTTTAGTAATGACCCGGTACTGGCTAAACAGTTGGATGCTGGTGGTGAATATGCTTTCCGTGTGCGTGGTGAACAGCACATGTGGACACCGGAGTCGATTGCTAAATTACAGCACGCTACTCGCACAAATAAATACGAGACATTCAAAGAATATGCCAAACTGATTAACGATAAATCACGCCGTCACATGACCATGCGTGGGTTGTTTGAATTCAAACCAGTCGCTCAACCAATACCATTAGAGCAAGTTGAACCAGCCAAAGAAATTGTGAAACGTTTTGCCACTGGCGCAATGTCCTTAGGTTCAATTTCAACGGAAGCGCATGCTACCCTAGCCATTGCCATGAACCGGATTGGTGGTAAATCGAATACGGGTGAAGGCGGTGAAGACTCAAAACGTTTTATTTCGCTAACCAGTGACAGCACCATGGGTAAAGTGATTGGCGAGCATCTCATTGAAAAAAATATTCCGCTTAAGGCGGGTGATTCCATGCGCTCACGCATCAAACAAGTGGCCTCTGGCCGTTTTGGCGTGACTGCGGAATACCTCAGTTCTGCAGATCAAATCCAAATCAAAATGGCACAAGGGGCAAAACCAGGTGAAGGGGGTCAATTGCCTGGCCATAAGGTCTCGGAATACATCGCAAAACTGCGCTTCTCTGTGCCTGGCGTAGGGTTAATTTCACCGCCACCACATCACGATATTTATTCAATCGAAGACTTAGCCCAACTGATTCACGACTTAAAAAATGCGAATCCTAAAGCTTCGATTTCAACCAAATTAGTTTCTGAAACTGGCGTGGGCACAGTGGCCGCTGGTGTAACCAAAGCCAAATCAGACCATATCGTGATTGCTGGTCATGATGGCGGCACTGGAGCATCCCCCATTTCTTCCATCAAACATGCGGGTACACCATGGGAGTTGGGGCTTTCGGAAACGCAACAGACGCTGGTACTTAATCAACTACGTGGACGCGTGGTAGTGCAAGTGGATGGCCAAATTAAAACTGGGCGAGATGTCGTGATTGGCGCATTGCTTGGTGCAGATGAGTTTGGCTTTGCTACTGCGCCACTAGTGGTTGAAGGTTGTATCATGATGCGTAAATGTCATTTGAATACCTGCCCCGTAGGCGTGGCTACACAAGACCCTGAATTGCGCAAAAAATTTACTGGCCAGCCGGAACATGTGGTCAACTTTTTCTTCTTCATTGCAGAAGAAGTTCGCGAATTGATGGCGAGTTTAGGTATTGCCAAGTTTAATGATCTGATTGGTCGTGCCGATTTGCTCGATATGAAAAAAGGCATTGATCATTGGAAAATTCATGGCTTAGATTTCTCTAGAATATTTTATCAGCCAGCTATGCCAGCACATGTTTCTCGCTACAACACAGAAAACCAGGATCATGGCTTAGAGAACGCTTTAGATAATAAATTGATTATATTAGCTAAGGCTGCGCTAGAGAAAAGTGAGAAGGTCATGATTGATATGCCTATTTTCAACACAAACCGCACAGTTGGCACCATGTTGTCACACGAGGTGGCGCGCCGTTACGGTAATACTGGTTTGCCACAAGAGACAATTCATATTAATTTCACAGGAACATCAGGCCAAAGTTTTGGTGCATTTTTGGCTAAGGGCATTACGTTTGATTTAACCGGTGAAGGCAACGATTATGTAGGTAAAGGTTTGTGTGGTGGTCAGATTATAATTAAGGCCCCACCAACTTTCCGTGGCATTTCACATGAAAATATTATTGTAGGTAACACAGTAATGTATGGAGCAACCACAGGTGAAAGTTATTTTAGCGGTGTGGCCGGCGAGCGCTTTTGCGTACGCAACTCCGGTGCGTTTGCCGTGGTAGAGGGTGTTGGTAATCACGGTTGCGAATACATGACAGGTGGCACGGTAGTTGTATTGGGGGTTACTGGGCAAAACTTTGCTGCTGGCATGAGTGGTGGCGTAGCTTATGTATACGATGTAGACGGTATGTTTGCTAAACGTTGCAACCTAAATATGGTGGCATTAGAAAGGATAGAAACGGTTGAAGCAAGTGTGGGTGCGATTAAGCACATGGGTCAAGCGGATGATACGTTATTGAAAAAGCTGATTGAAAATCATGCTAATTACACCGGTAGCGTGCGTGCCAAGTTGATTCTGCAAGATTGGGATGCGCAACGTGGCAAGTTTGTAAAAGTAATGCCACACGAATATAAACGTGCGCTCACAGAATTGGCCGCAGCAGCAAATAAGGAAGCCGCATAATGGGCAAAGTCACAGGTTTTATGGAATTTGAGCGTCTGTCAGAAGCTAATCTCCCAGTAAAAGATCGCGTTAAAAATTACAAGGAGTTTGTGCTCCATCTCACTGATGAAGAAGCAAAAATTCAGGGGGCACGTTGCATGGATTGTGGTATTCCCTTCTGTACTTCTGGATGCCCAATTAATAATATCATTCCCGATTTTAATGATTTGGTGTACCAGCAAGATTGGCGCAACGCGATTGATGTGCTGCATTCCACCAATAATTTTCCTGAGTTTACTGGGCGTATATGTCCTGCGCCTTGCGAAGCTGCTTGCACGCTTAACATCAATAACGATGCGGTAGGCATTAAATCGATTGAACATGCGATTATCGATAAGGCTTGGGAAAATCATTGGGTTAGTCCGCAGCCACCTGCTAAAAAAACAGGCAAAAAAATAGCCGTTGTGGGCTCAGGACCTGCGGGTTTGGCGAGCGCACAACAACTGGCACGTGCAGGTCATGATGTGGTCGTGCTGGAGAAAAATAGCCGCATTGGCGGTTTGTTACGCTATGGTATTCCCGATTTTAAAATGGAAAAGTCGCACATTGATCGTCGCATGGCCCAAATGGAGGCCGAAGGGGTCGCTTTCAAAGTTGATCAATATGTGGGTGAAAATGTAAGCGCTGACAATTTGCTAAGGGAATACGATGCAGTGGTGCTTGCGGGTGGAGCAGAATATCCGCGCGATTTACCGGTTAAAGGTCGCGAGCTGGATGGGGTGATGTTTGCGATGGATTTTTTACCGGCGCAAAATAAAGTGGTGGCAGGTGATATCGTGCCAAACCAAGTTAAAGCTACCAATAAACACATAGTGGTGATTGGTGGTGGCGATACAGGTTCTGATTGTGTCGGTACGTCTAATCGCCACGGCGCGTTAAGCGTGACGCAGTTTGAGTTAATGCCACAACCGCCCCAAAAAGAGAATAAAGAGTTGGTGTGGCCTAATTGGCCGCTTAAACTACGTACTTCAAGCTCGCATGAGGAAGGCGCAAATCGTGACTGGTCCATTACCACTAAAGAACTGATTGGTGAAAACGGTAAAGTGACTCATTTAATTGGTGCAAAAGTAGAGTGGATAGACGGAAAAATGGTAGAAGTGGTAGGCTCGGAATTCACTATTCCTGCAGATTTAGTACTACTGGCTATGGGCTTTGTATCACCGGTACAGAAGGTGTTAGACGCATTTGGTATTGAGAAAGATGCACGGGGAAATGCTAAAGCTACCACAGAAGGTGCCGAGAGCTACAAAACCAGCAAAGCTAAAGTGTTTACTGCGGGCGATATGCGTCGTGGGCAATCGTTAGTGGTGTGGGCTATTCGCGAAGGTCGCCAGTGTGCACGTGCCGTGGATGAGTTTTTGATGGGCTCATCCACACTTCCTAGATAAGCATGCAGCAGCTTCAAAACGATACTTTTTTAAGGGCGCTGTTGCGCCAACCTACCGAGTACACTCCTGTGTGGATGATGCGCCAAGCAGGACGCTATTTGCCGGAGTATCGCGCAAGCCGTAAAACCGCCGGCAGTTTTTTGCAGTTATGCAAAAATCCAAATTTTGCTACCGAGGTTACATTACAACCATTAGACCGCTATCCGCTACTAGATGCTTCTATTTTGTTTTCTGATATTCTTACCGTGCCAGATGCGATGGGCTTGGGGCTTTATTTTGAGGAAGGCGAAGGCCCAAAATTTGAGCGCACTCTGACCAATGAAGCTGATATTAAAAAGCTACATGTGCCAGATATGGGAAAACTGCAATACGTGTTTGATGCGGTAACTAGTATTCGCAAAGCGATTGATGGCCGTGTGCCACTCATTGGCTTTTCTGGCAGCCCATGGACGCTAGCCACCTACATGGTGGAGGGCAAAGGTGGCACAGATTTTCTCACTACTAAAAAAATGGCTTACGCACGACCAGATTTATTGCACCATATTTTGGCTATTACCGCGCAAACGGTTATGCAGTATCTCAACGCACAAATAGCTGCAGGTGCACAGGCTGTAATGCTATTCGACTCATGGGGCGGGGCACTTTCGCACCAAGCGTACCTAGAATTTTCACTGCCCTATATGCAAAAAATTGTGAATGGGCTTATGCGTGAAGCCGATGGAAGCACTGTGCCACGGATTATCTTCACCAAAGGCGGCGCACTCTGGCTTGAAGCGCAAGCGGATATAGGTGCAGATGCACTTGGCTTGGATTGGACGGTGGATATCGGCGTAGCACGTCAGCGTGTGGGGGATAAGGTGGCGCTACAAGGCAATATGGATCCCGCAATTTTACTGAGTACACCCGAGGCAATTGAAAAAGAAGCAGCGAGTATTTTAGCGCGTTATGGCAAAGGTAACGGCCATGTGTTTAATTTGGGGCATGGCATTACCCAATGGACACCGCCAGAAAATGCGGCATATATGATTAGCGCCGTCCGAGAGCTTAGTCGTCAATATCACCTTTAGTCGTGCTTGATGCCAATTAATGCCGCGTTCCAGTGAATACTCACCTTCAGGTTATGTTGTAGCTAAACGCGGCAAGAAACTCAGTCCTCTACATACTAAGTAATGAGCACATAAAAAAATAGCCCAACTAAGGGCTATTTTCAATTGAGGCTTTACGCCTCAGGTTTATTGTAACTTAAGCTTTTTGAATATTTGAAGCTTGTTTACCTTTTGGACCTTCGGTGATATCGAAAGTTACTTTTTCGTTTTCTTTCAAACTTTTGTAACCGCTATCAACGATTGCTGAGAAATGCGCGAATAAATCGTCACCACCCGCATCAGGAGTAATGAAACCAAAACCTTTAGAATCATTAAACCATTTAACTGTACCTGTTGCCATATCTTAACTCTTTCATACTTTAAATAGGGAGGCACCCTGAAAATTTGGGTTTTAAAATCTCGAGCCTAACTTACTTAAAAATCTGCTTAAAAATTTGAAAATTCCAACGCCTAACAGGCTTTTTACACGCTAATCGCGATAATAACAAGTAATATCTTTATAATTTTGCAATTATTCAAATAAATAATTGTTTTCCCTGGTTTTTTTGTTGCTAAATTGACTTGGCAAGCCTATACTTCGCGCAAGTTTGCTGTGTTAATGTGGCTGTAATGATTGCGGAGAAATTTTGGCTAAAGAAGAATTAATTGAAATGAGCGGTGTGGTAATGGAGGTGTTGCCAGATTCGCGCTACCGCGTAACGCTGGACAATGCGCATGAGTTGATTGCCTATGCAGGTGGTAAAATGAAAAAAAACCATATTCGTATTTTGGCGGGCGATAAAGTAACACTCGAGCTATCGCCCTATGACATCAATAATGGCCGTATTACTTTTAGACATATCGAATCTGGTAGCGCTTCATATGTACCTAAAAAAAGAACTTATTAGTTTATTTAGCTGATGAAAAAAGCTCGTAATGGCGAGCTTTTTTCATTGCAGACCTGATGGTTTAAGGCATCATACGCTTCATGGTGTCGTCTTTATCAAAAAACTTGTGTTTTAGCGCACCTAAAATATGCATAATAATCATCAGCAATAAAATTGCCCCAGCAATTTCGTGTATTTCTTTGAACAGTTCACGCATCGGTTTATTGTCGAGCCCCGTGATGAATTCCAAACCGAACCACTTTACGCCGTATTTGCTGTAGGTAGCCATAATAAGCCCACTAAGCGGGATTGCTACCATGAGTAGATAAAGTAGATGATGGGCGCCAGTAGCAAATTTACGTTCTAACGCTTTGTAGCTGGCGAGTAGCGGTGGAGGTTTGTGGCTAATCCGCCATAAAATGCGAATGATGACGAGGGCAAATATCGTTACCCCTAACGATTTGTGCAGATTAAAATAAAACGTCCTTGGCGAAGCCTCTTCCGCTAGTTGCCATGTATATAAACCCCAATCGAATAAATCGTAGGCCATTTGTTTGGGTGCTTCTTTAGGCAAATCGCTCATATACCAACCTATTGCAAACATGCCGAAAATACCGAGTGCAATTAACCAATGCAGGATGATGGCGGTTTTGGTATAGCGATCTGTCATAGTAGTCTCCTTGAAATGTTCACTTTGTTTTGAGTTTTGTGTGACAATCGTCACAACACAATTGTTCTCTTCGCTATATCATTTTAACTTGTAAAAATGGAAAGTCACTATTTATGCGGATTTTTGTACAGCTCTTTTTATTGCTGATATTGACTGGTTGCGCTGGTAGTAAAACCAATGCCGCAAATCATCCATTTTTCCAAGTCGCTGGTGAAGGTATTTATGTGCATCATGGCGAGCATTTGGATATCGATACGGGCTATCAGGGCGATATTTGCAATATTAGCGTGGTAGTTGGTAGCAAAGGGGTCGCGGTGATAGATACCGGCGGTAGTTTGAAAGTAGGCACGGCTTTACGTGAAGCGATTAAGAAAATAACACCGTTACCGATTTTGTACGTGATTAATACTCATGTACATCCAGATCACATTTTTGGCAATGCTGCTTTTATAAACACTAATGAGAAACCACCTCAATTTGTGGGACATGCCAAGCTGGCAACTGCGATGAAAATCCGCGAAGAAGCTTATGGCAAACTGAATGCCAAATATTTGGGTGC
>JBQTJZ010000035.1:0-7639 GCA_052386615.1 Methylophilaceae bacterium | reverse complement strand
AAATGGGCCTTTAGCTTGCAAGCTACCAATCTGCAGTAAGACCAGACATAGGAGTATTTTTTTCATTTTTTTGAATCCTTAAATGGGTTAATAATAGAATTTTGCTAGCGGCAACTCATCCAGTGTGTTGCACAAGGTTTCGGCATGCTGCGTGCTATTTTGCTTTAGAGCGTCGATAAATGCTGGATCATCCTCTAATTTTTTAATCATTTTTTCCATCGCTTTGGTATACGCTTTTTCTAAATAGAATTCAGGTTTTATGTTCAGTGACCCATTCTGTTGCGCCTGCTGTTTGATGGTGGTGATCGGCTGGGAGGAATGAGTGTACACACGTGCAATAATCTCTGCGTGAAACACCCATAGTTGCGGGTTGTAAAATAGATGCGGCTCAATGAGTAAAACCATATTCGCATGGCTACTACTGGCGCACATGGCAGTATTGGTAAAGCGTTGTTGTAGCGTTTTAAGAACTACTTTTTCCGCTAACGGGCCTTTCATGTGCCAGAAATCCGAATAAGGACTTAATAGACGTACAGGATGCTCATAATGTCTTTTGGCAATATGGACGGCAATGACACCAGACTGTTCAACAGAGCCTGCTATTACCGTGGCGAAGCTACCGATAAACAATAGTAGAGACTTAAAAATGAGTTTTACCATGAAGGCTTTCTACAAGATTATGGTTTTTTATAGCGGATACGGTAAATATAGCCGGCATGATCATCTGAGACATACAATGCGCCATCATGGCCGATCGCTACATCGACAGGTCGTCCCCAAGCCTGATTGTTGTTCAGCCAGCCGGTAGCAAAATCAACGACTCCCACCGGTTTCCCACCCTCAAACTTGACTCGCACCAGTTTATAACCACTTAACTGTTCGCGATTCCATGAGCCGTGTAAAGCAATAATGGCATCATTTTTATACTCGGCAGGAAAGTGGCTTTGCGCTAAAAAAGTGATGCCAATAGGAGTGGAGTGCGCAGTCATCGTAATAGCAGGCGCTGTGGTGGATTTGCAAAAATGATCAGCACCCACAAAGTTTGGATCTTCAAACTGATTTCCCCAGCAGTGTGGCCAGCCATAGTGCTTACTAGGCTCTATTTTATTAAGATGCTCTGGGGGCAGATCATCATTGACTTTACCATTTTTAGTGGCGGCACGCATGTCCGCTCCATTGTTGGTGGCAAACATATCTCCTGTTTGGGGATGCCATGCAAACCCTTGCGAGTTACGTAAGCCGCGCGCCCAGATGGGTGCCAGCGAATGCCGACCGAGCACCTCTAATGCGCCCGCAGGCTTACCTTCTAGCGTGTAGCGCAATAGGGTGGCACGTGCAGGATCGTTTTCTATACACACGTTACAGCTAGAGCCTACGTTAATGTATAGGTGCTTATCTGGACTTATCTTGATGGTTTTAACGGTATGGCCACCAGTGGGTAAATGGCGGATAAAGGGTTGTGGTGCGGACCAAATACCATTTTTTTGACTAAGTCTAACTACGCCATCTTGATTTGCGACTAGTAAGTCATTGCCGACAAATACAAGCCCATTGGGAGAATTGAGCGCATTAGACACTAGAACAGGCGCCTCAGCGACGCCATCTTTATTAGTGTCCGGCAGCATCAATACAGCATTATTTCTTCCAGCGGTTACAAATAATTGACCCTGTTGATTAAAAGCTAACATACGTGGCGATGCGCTGCCTAATTTTGCAAAGAGAGTAGCCTCAAATCCAGCCGGTAAGTTTAAGTTTAATTCAGCGGGCGGTAGGGGATTGTTAGCGCAGCCGATAGAGGGTATAACACTGCATACGGCTAGCGTGAGATAGGCTTTAGCTTTGTAAATCATGAGTTCGAGCATAGTAAGAGGCTTAAGTAAGCACATCCGACCAAATATTAGTTGCCCAAGCACTGGCGTACTGACCTTCCTGCTCCGAGGGTTTGTCTGAAACGCCACCCCCTTCTGCCGAGACCATGATTTTTTTGGTAGCGTCATAACGATAAACATTCGCTACGTGCATGGCTTGCTTGCCATCGACAAAACTGTAACAAGTGTTTGCGAACACGGGCGCGGGGTCTGGTGGCTGATTACTCATGAGCGCAACGATGGCACTGGCGCAAACGCGGGCTTGACTGGTGGCCATATGTGCAGATTTTGGCAAGCCTGCCGAAACACTATCGCCTATTACATGGATATTGGGCACAAATTTAGATTCGTAGCTCAAGAAATCTACTTCGCACCATGGATACTCTTTTTCAGTAAGCGCTGCCATGTGCGCAGGCTTGCCAGCGCGCTGTGGCGGAATAATGTTGAGAACATCGGCTTTAACTTTTTCAAAATCAGTGGTGATGGTTTTGCTATTTACATCAACTTCTACAATGCTATTATTGGGACGATAATCAATCATGCCGGCATACATCTCCGCCCACACTTTAGTAAACAACCCTTTTTTTGAGACAATTTCAGGGTTGGCATCTAATACAATAATTTTACTGTTTGGTTTGCTGGATTTAAAATAGCTAGCCACTTGGCAAATACGCTCATAAGGTCCGGGTGGGCAGCGATACGGCGCTTTAGGGATGCTCATCACAAACGCACCGCCATCAGGCATAGCCTCGAGTTGTTTGCGCAAATTGACGGTTTGCCAGCCTGCTTTCCATGCGTGGGGAATCTGTTGCTGCGCCTTTTCTAAATGGGGGAATGCATCGTATATAAAATCAACCCCAGGCGCGATAATCAGACGGTCATACTTGGCTTCCCCCCGTTTCATCACTACCTTCTTGGCACTGGTATCGATAGCAGTGACTTCATCTTGCACCCAACTGACCCCATGGTTTTTTTTGACTAAATCGTAGCTAAAAGTTAAATCATGAATGTTTTTGCTACCGCCCAATACCAGATTACTGAGTGGGCACGACACAAATTGGGCAGATTTTTCGATGACAGTGACGGCGATATTGTTTAAGCTCCACAAGCGAATATACTTGGCTGCTGTGGTGCCGGCATAGCCACCGCCAATAATCACAACATGACCCAAAGGAGGCTTTTTGCCAAGTGAAAATGCAGACTTAGGCAACAGCAAGCCACCAAGAGCCAAGCTGGCGGTTTTAATAAATGTGCGACGATTGAAATCAAGGGTATCGTGATAGATATTCAATCTATTCATGATTTGCTTTCAATGGCTGTGATTTTAGAAGGCTGGGTACAGCACGTTTTTGCTGTGAAAAATGCAGAGCCAGTTGGTAAATCTCATCTATGTTCAATCCTTTAGCATGACGGTGCATGACAGTGGCGGCACGTTCCCCATTCTTAAAAGCAATCATTTGCGTGGAAAAATAGCTTGCATCCAAACCTGCTAGCACTGGTGTTACGCCGGCACTATTGCCGTGACTGCCATGACAGGCAGCACAAGAGGCGGCCAGCGTGCGTATGTGCAGGTTTTCGGTAGCACTCAAAGCATTAATCTCAGCCGCTTGTGCCGCAGCGCTCAATGTGGCTAAACCCACAAAAATGCTGCTTATGATGACTTTTTCGATAGACATAGGCTTGAATCCGCACTTAATGTTGACGAAACACTATTCTAAACAAGTTTAAGTAGCCAATGCCACAATGTGTGGGCATGCTGTATATTAAAAACATTTCCCTTCTAAACAGCCATCTTCTTTTACGCCCAAGCTGGTTAAATGTTCAACCATCGATTGATTTCCAGAATCGCGGAAGTAGCGAATTAAAGAAACGTCACCTTTTAATTTTTGGTTAATATCAGCACCATTTTTAGCTAAAAAAGTAGTCATGTCTTTAAATTCGTTCAATGCAGCCAAGTGGAAAGCACTGTGCTCGGCGTTGGGTTGTATGTAATTGACCTCAGCGCCTTTAGCTAATAAATATTCGACGATTTTGATTTGGCCTTTATTGGCGGCGACTTGGATAGGGCTCCAGCCAAAGAATTTTTCATTCACCAGCTTTGGGTCTGCTTTAACAAATTTTTCAACTGTTTTGAGATTGCCCCCAGCAAGGGCGTCTTTAAAAATCATTTCATCTTCATCTGTCAGTGCCAAAGCATTGAAAGAAAATCCGAGCGCCACAATTACTAGGCAGGTATTGATCCATTTCATAGTACGATTTCTCCATAAAGTTTAAGTTAAATTGCCATACATCAAATCATTATGCAATAGCGCATCTTGCGTTGCGGAACATCCGCATCCATGGTGCATCTTCAGTCCAATCATCAGGACACCACGAATTTTGTACCGCCCGAAATACACGCTCTGGGTGGGGCATCATAATACTAAAGCGCCCATCTAAGGTAGTTAACCCAGTAATGCCTTTTGGCGATCCATTTGGATTAAACGGGTAGACTTCTGTCGGCGTTGACGCATTGTCGACAAATTGCATCGTCACCAATTTTTGTTCTAACACACTGTGGACAGCGTGTTTATCAGAAAATTCCGCAAACCCTTCACCATGCGCCACAGCAATGGGCATAATGCTTCCAGCCATACCATTAAAAAACAGGGAGGGAGATGCTAGCACTTCCACCATGGTAAAACGCGCTTCAAACTGTTCTGATTTATTGCGCACAAAGTGTGGCCAGTGCTCGCTACCAGGGATAATGCTGTGCAAGTTACTCATCATTTGGCAACCATTACATACCCCCAATGCAAATGCATCTGGATGTTGGAAAAAAGCACTAAATTCATCCCGCGCACGTGAATTAAATAGAATAGATTTGGCCCAGCCTTCGCCTGCACCAAGCACATCACCATAACTAAAGCCGCCGCAGGCTACGAAGCCGACAAAATCTTTGAGCGATACTCGCCCAGTGATGATGTCGCTCATATGGACGTCATAGGCGGCAAACCCAGCGCGATCAAAAGCGGCGGCCATTTCCACCTGCCCATTCACCCCTTGCTCGCGCAAAATCGCCATTTTGGGACGTTTGCCAGTAGCAATATAAGGGGCAGTAATAGGATCATTGTGATCAAAACTTAATTGCACATGTAAACCGATGTCCACGTCATTCAAAATACGGTCATACTCCTGCTTTGCACATACCGGGTTATCACGCAAGCTTTGCATATGGTACGTGGTTTCTGACCACATGCGATGTAAATGTGTGCGGGTATCAGCAAATACAAGCTTACCCGCGCGGCTAAACTTAATTTGATTATCTGCTGTGACATGACCGATGATATGCGCACCGCCACCGAGCACATTATTAATCTGTACCAGCATTTGGTATGCGCTATCCGATTTAACCTGCAATACTGCACCCAGTTCTTCATTGTAAAGTGTGCTGATGACATCACCTTCCAGAGGAGTTAAATCAATCTCTAAACCGCAATGTCCAGCAAACGCCATTTCGACTAACGTGGTAAATAAGCCGCCATCAGAGCGATCATGATAAGCGAGTAATTTTCCCTCCGCATTCAAAGTTTGAATCACTTTGAAAAATGCTTTGAGTTGATCGGGGTTATTCAAATCGGGCGTTTCACTCCCTATTTGGTCGTAAACTTGGGCGAGTGCTGAGCCCCCCATACGATTCCGACCATGGCCTAAATCAATTAAAATTAACAGGGTTTCACCAAGATCGGTTCTGAGTTGCGGCGTCAAGGTTTTACGTGCATCACGGCAATTAGCAAATGCACTTACTACCAGTGAAATGGGCGAGGTAACGGTTTTATGAACCGTACCCTCTTTCCATATCGTTTTCATACTCATTGAATCTTTGCCCACTGGGATGCTGATACCCAAGGCAGGACAGAGTGCCAACCCCACCGCTTTTACGGTTTCAAACAAGGCTGCATCTTCCCCTGTATGCCCGGCAGGCGCCATCCAATTGGCAGAGAGTATTAGGTTACTGATATCTTGAATAGCTGCCGCCGCAATGTTGGTGATAGCTTCCCCTATTGCCATGCGACCAGAGGCGGGAGCATCTATCAGTGCTAGAGGCGCTTTCTCGCCTATTGCAAACGCTTCACCCTGGTAGGTTTCAAATCCTGCAAGCGTTACTGCAACATCGGCTACTGGAATTTGCCATGGCCCTACCATTTGATCACGCGCGATTAAGCCAGTCACTGAGCGGTCACCAATCGTAATTAGAAAGGTTTTGTCTGCCACGCCTGGTAGGCGCAACACACGGCTAGCCGCTTCTTCTAGATGAATAGTATGAGGATCAAAATCACTGCACCGTTTGACAATGCTGGTTACGTTGCGCATCATTTTTGGTGGCTTGCCAAGTAAAACAGATAAATCCATATCCACAGGGTTGTTGCCAAAATGGCTATCTGTAACAGTTAAATGACGTTCCTCGGTAGCAACGCCTACGATAGCAAAGGGACAGCGCTCACGTTCACAAATAGCTTTAAATGTGGCTAAGTTTTCTTGAGTAATCGCCATGACATAGCGTTCTTGTGCTTCGTTGCTCCACAACTCACGCGGACTCATGCCAGGTTCTTCGTTATGTACATCACGTAATTGAAAAATCGCGCCGACCTTGGCATCGTTGACGAGTTCTGGAAAAGCGTTAGAAATACCACCTGCACCTACATCATGAATACTGAGAATAGGGTTTTCATCACCCATCTGCCAACAACGGTCAATCACTTCCTGTGCTCGGCGTTCCAGTTCAGGGTTGCCACGCTGCACGGAATCAAAGTCCAGATTTTCAGTATTGCTCCCGGTATCCATGCTAGACGCCGCGCCCCCACCTAAGCCAATCAGCATGGCTGGGCCGCCCAATTGAATGAGTGCTGCCCCCGGCGGGATCACATTTTTGTGAGCGTGTTTGGCGGAAATATTGCCCACGCCACCCGCTAGCATAATGGGCTTGTGATAGCCACGTACCTCTGCATTTGTTTCCAGCTCGAAGGTACGGAAATAACCTGCTATATTCGGCCGACCAAACTCGTTGTTATAAGCTGCTGCGCCTAAAGGACCCTCCAGCATAATCTGTAAAGGCGAGGCAATGCGCGCAGGTTTACCATAGTCTTGTTCCCACGGGTGTACAAAGCTTGGAATATTCAAATTAGAAACTGAAAAACCTGTTAAGCCGGCTTTAGGCTTGGAGCCGCTACCCGTTGCGCCTTCGTCACGAATTTCGCCGCCGGCACCTGTGGCAGCGCCCGCAAAAGGTGAAATGGCAGTAGGGTGGTTATGCGTTTCTACTTTCATCAAGTAGTGCATGTCTTCTTCCACATAACCATAATGGCTGTTTTGCGGATAAAAACGCTTGGTTTTTTGTGCCGAGATAATCGATGAGTTATCTGAATAAGCGACGATGGTATTGCCTGGGTTTAATTTGTGCGTATTGCGTATCATACCAAACAACGAACTGTCTTGGGGTACGCCATCAATCACCCAGTCTGCATTGAATATTTTGTGGCGGCAATGCTCTGAATTGGCTTGCGCAAACATCATTAACTCAACATCGGTCGGGTTACGACCAATTTTGCTGAAGTTTTTGAATAAATAATCTATCTCATCGGGAGAAAGTGCCAACCCCATTTCGTTATTTGCATTATCAAGCGCTACTTTGCCGCCTTGTAGGATGTCAATAGTATTAAGTGGTTTAGGAGTAGCTTGATGATAAAGGTTTTCGGCTTCTTGCAATTGACTGAGCACAGTTTCGGTCATGC
>JBQTJZ010000034.1:0-11448 GCA_052386615.1 Methylophilaceae bacterium | reverse complement strand
TTTTTTCAAATTCGTATTCGTGGTCTTGTGCGAAGTAACCCAACTTGGCTTTTTCTGCCCATTTCACTTCACCATGTTTGGGTTTTAAATCACCCGCCAAACAACGTAGCAGGGTGGTTTTACCAATACCGTTTTCTCCGATAATGGCCACTTTTTCACCTGCTTCAAAGATGAGATTTACATGGTTAAATAAAGGGTTATCAAAGCCATGGCTCAGTTTTTTAAGTTCCACCGCATTACGGTGTAGTTTTTCACGATCATCATATTCGAACCGAATAAATGGAAACTGACGGCTGGAAGGTTTGAATTCTTCAATCTTGATTTTATCGATTTGTTTGGCACGGCTAGTCGCCTGTTTGGCTTTTGAGGCATTGGCTGAAAAGCGGCGTACGAACTCTTGCAAATCGGCGATTTGTTGCTTGGCCTTAGCGTTATCTTTGGCTTGCTGGGCGCGTGCTTGCTGGCTTGCTTCCATGTAGTCGTCATAATTGCCCGGGTAAACGGTTAGTTTTGCGTAATCCATATCTGCTGTGTGTGTGCATACCTGATTCAAAAAATGGCGATCATGCGAGATGATGATCATGGTGCAATCACGGTTGTTCAAGACATCTTCCAGCCAGCGGATAGTGTTAATATCCAAGTTGTTGGTGGGTTCGTCCAAGAGCAGGATGTCGGGGTTGGCAAATAGCGCCTGCACTAGCAATACGCGTAGTTTCCAGCCTGGCGCAACGGCGCTCATCAAACCATTGTGCTGTTCAATAGGAATGCCCACGCCTAACAACAGCTCGCCTGCGCGCGCTTCCGCCGTATAGCCATCGTACTCAGCGTATACGTTCTCTAATTCTGCGGCACGCATGTAATCTTCCTCAGTCGCTTCTAAATTAGCATAGATGGCATTTTTTTCTGCGTTGGCTTGCCACATTTGCTCATGGCCCATCATGACGACATCTAGCACACGCTCATTTTCATAAGCAAACTGGTCTTGCTTCAAAAAGGCCATACGTTCGTTACTATCAATAGTGACGTTGCCTGCGGTAGGCTCAAGCGAGCCTGCCAATATTTTCATAAAAGTGGATTTTCCACAGCCATTGGCGCCGATGAGACCATAACGATTGCCTTCGCCAAATTTAACAGAAACGTTTTCAAACAATGGCTTAGCGCCAAACTGCATGGTGATATTAATTGCGATTAACATGATTTTCTTTACACTAAGAATTAAATTTATTGTGAATAACAGCTTCAGCCATAGCGATTTGGCCACCACGAGGCATCGCGTCTTTAATGGCTTTGCCTACTACGACAAACATAGCGGGTGTGTGATCGGTCGGCAGGTTTAATAGCTTCCCCACTGCGTCAAAGTCAAAGCCATCCATTGGACAAGTGTCGTAACCCATTTCTTTGGCAGCGAGCATAATTGTCATCGCCGCCATACCACAAGAGCGCATGCCTTCATCACGTTGAACTTGTGCATCGTTCTCGTAATAGTGGCCAATAGCGGGTATCAGGTAATCTTGCACTGGCTTGGGTGCATTTGCCCAGTAGCGCTCTGGCTGCTTGGCCCATGACTGTAAGTCCGCAGTTAATACAATCAACAGCGAAGCTTCTTCTACCTGCGCTTGGTTCCAGCTTACTGCGCGAATTTGCTGGCGTAACACAGGATCTGTTACCACCACAAAGCGCCAGTTTTGGATATTAAACGCGGTAGGCGATAACATCGCTAATGACATTAGCTGATCGATCTCGGCGGGGGTCATTTTGTGATGAGGGTCATAACTTTTAATCGATCTTCGGGTTTCAATTGCAGTGCTTACGTTCATCTTTGCTCTCTAAATAGTTTTAGTTTATTTTGATAATTTCCAAGTTCAGATTACCAGCAGGGCGTTTCCACACCACATTTTCGCCTAATTTGTGGCCAATTAAAGCGCTTGCAAGCGGGGACACCCAACTCACTTTGTTGGCTGCAATATCCGCCTCATCTTCACCTACAATCAAAAACTGATGTGCGTTACCTTTTTCATCTTCTACATGCACGGTGGCGCCAAATAGCACGCTATGGTGAGATTGTTGACTAGGGTCCACCAAAATTGCCTGCGCTAATCGGGCGGATAAATAACGCATATCACGCTCTATCATCGCAAGCTTTTGTTTTGCAACATCATTATCTTGATGCAGTAACAATAACCGCGCTTTATCGAGTGCGCTTGCTTCATCTTGTAGTTGTTTTAAGCCATTGGGCGTCACATAATTAGGGTGCGCGCTAATCGGGCGTTCAGGTAAATCGGTCCCCGCGTGCTCTAAATCATCCTCTTTAACAAAACCGCGACTCACTATTCCCACTCAATCGTTGCCGGTGGCTTGCCAGAAATATCGTAAACCACACGATTAATGCCACGTACTTCATTGATGATTCTATTGGATACTTTAGCAAGCAAGCTATAAGGAAGCTCTGCCCAGTGCGCGGTCATAAAATCGCTGGTGACGACCGCACGCAATGCCACTACAAAATCATAAGTACGGCCATCACCCATCACCCCCACCGATTTCACCGGTAGAAACACGGCAAAGGCCTGGCTGGTTTGCTCATACCAAGTTTTACCGGTGTTGTCATCTTTAGTATTGTGTAGCTCCTCAATAAAAATCGCATCTGCCATACGCAGTAAATCTGCATACGATTTGTGTATTTCGCCTAAAATGCGCACACCTAAGCCTGGCCCAGGGAAAGGGTGACGATATACCATACCATGCGGTAAACCGAGTGCAACGCCTAGTTCGCGCACCTCGTCTTTGAACAAATCACGTAACGGTTCCAGCAGCTTTAAGCCCAGTTTTTCTGGTAATCCACCCACATTATGGTGACTTTTAATCGTCACGGCTTTTTTAGATTTTGCACCACCCGATTCGATGACGTCTGGGTAAATGGTGCCTTGCGCGAGCCATTTGGCATTAGCACGCTTTTTAGCTTCGCGCTGAAATACTTCCACGAATGCTTTACCGATGACTTTACGCTTAGCCTCAGGCTCGCTGACTCCTGCCAGTTGGCTCATAAATTGCTCAACTGCATCTACGCGAATTACTTTTGCGTGCAACTTTCCTACAAACATATCCATGACCATATCGCCCTCATGCAGGCGCAGTAAACCATGGTCAACGAATACACAAGTCAACTGATCACCAATTGCGCGGTGGATAAGCGCTGCGGCCACACTGGAATCTACGCCGCCAGACAACCCTAAAATCACTTCTTCATTCCCCACTTGTGCCTTAATTTTTGCTACAGCTTCGCTAATGTAATCGCCCATAATCCAGTCGGGTTTTGCGTGGCAAATATCTAAAACAAAGCGATTAAGTATGGCCACGCCTTGCTTGGTATGCGTCACCTCTGGGTGAAACTGTACCGCATAAAACTTACGGGTTTCGTCTGCCATGGCGGCAATCGGGGTGGTATCGTTGCTGGCAATCACTTTAAAACCAGCTGGCAATGCAGTCACTTTATCACCATGGCTCATCCATACGTCGAGTAGCCCATGGCCTTCTGCATTGCTAGCATCTTGAATATTGTTGAATAGGGCAGAATGACCTCTTGCACGAATTTGTGCATAGCCAAATTCACGCTTCGCCCCCGCTTCCACCTTGCCCCCTAATTGCTGCGCCATAGCTTGCATACCATAGCAAATCCCTAATAGGGGCACCCCCAGTGCAAACACGGCTTGTGGGGCCTGATCGGTTTCCGCTTCATACACGCTGGCGTGGCTACCAGAGAGAATAACGCCATCTGCGTTAAAAGACCGTACAAAGTCGTCGCTAACGTCACAGGGGTGAATCTCGCAATACACATGCGCCTCGCGTACACGTCTTGCAATCAGTTGAGTGACTTGAGAGCCGAAATCGAGAATAAGAATTTTTGAGTGGAGCATTGTTGGCAGTGTCTAAAAGAAAACGCAAGGCACAGCTTAGTGTCCTTTGCGCAAAAGTTAATTAATCAATACGGTAATTGGGCGCTTCTTTAGTAATCTGCACATCATGCACGTGGCTTTCGCGCATACCCGCACTGGTGATTTGTACAAACTCGGCACGCTCTCTTAGCTCTTTAATGGTGCTTGCACCAACGTAACCCATCGAAGCACGTAAGCCACCCATCAGTTGGTGAATCACCGCAAGCACGCTACCTTTGTAAGGGACACGGCCTTCAATGCCTTCGGGGACCAGTTTGTCTGCATTACCGTTACTTTCTTGGAAATAGCGGTCGCTGGAGCCTTTTTGCATGGCGCCGATCGAGCCCATACCACGGTAGGATTTATACGACCGGCCTTGATATAACTCAACTTCGCCAGGCGCCTCTTCCGTACCTGCAAACATGCCGCCCAACATTACGCTATATGCGCCAGCAGCAATGGCTTTTGAAATATCGCCAGAAAAACGAATACCCCCATCTGCAATAAAAGGGATGCCTGATTTCTGTAATGCCTTTTCCACGTTGGCAATGGCACTAATTTGCGGCACACCCACACCTGCCACAATACGCGTGGTGCAGATAGAGCCAGGACCAATGCCTACTTTGATACCGTCAGCGCCAGCATCTACCAGTGCTTTTGCGGCATCGGCGGTAGCGATATTGCCACCAATCACCTCGATTCTTGGGAAATGTTTTTTCACCCAAGTCACCCGATCCAATACTCCTTGTGAGTGGCCATGTGCCGTATCCACTACAATCACATCAACCCCTGCATCCGCCAGCGCGGCAACACGTTCTTCAGTGCCTTCACCCACGCCCACGGCTGCACCAACACGCAATCGACCTTTATTGTCTTTACATGCCAGCGGATGATCGCTTGATTTCTGAATATCTTTAACCGTAATCAGCCCTTTAAGCGTATCTTTATCATCAATCACCAGCACCCGCTCTAAACGGTGCTGGTGCAATAAATGAATCGCCTCTTCGCGTGAAGCGCCTTCGCGTACGGTCACTAAGCGTTCACGCGGTGTCATAATGTTTTTAATTGGCTGATCCAAGTTAGTTTCAAATCGCAAATCACGATTGGTGACTATGCCCACCACTTTGCCGTTATCCACCACGGGTAAGCCAGATATTTTATGAAACTGCGTGAGTTCAATCACATCGCGCACGGTCATATGGCTTTGAATGGTGACGGGGTCATTCACAATGCCCGATTCAAAGCGTTTAACACGTGATACATGCGCTGCCTGTTTAATCGCGGTCATGTTTTTGTGAATAATGCCTAAGCCGCCTTCTTGCGCCAGTGCAATGGCGAGCGGTGCTTCAGTTACTGTATCCATGGCGGCCGAGACGAGCGGAATATTGAGTTTGATATGACGGGTGAGTTGCGTGCTTAGATTAACTTCGCGCGGCATAATAATTGAATGCGCTGGGACTAATAAAACATCATCAAAAGTGAGAGCTTGTTGCAGCAAACGCATGAGACATCCTTTATTTCCAAAACGAGATTATACAGAATTGTGCGCCAAGCTGCGAGTGCTTGTTTTAGTGTTTATAATCACGCGGTGCGGTTGTCAACCTTGATTGACTTGCGGCGTTTAATTGCAAGGCTTAATGCTATTGTCAAAAACGGCACTATTGCTGTAATCTACCACTAGATGAAGTGTTATCAAGTTGATTTAAACACTTAGCGTGATTAATCAAAAAGGATTTGTGATGAAAGTTTCTCGGTTATTATGCATATTGAGCGCGACACTACTTTTTTTGCCAGGGCTTAGCTACGCGGAAATTTATAAATGGAAAGATAAAGACGGCGTAACTCGCTATACCGATACACCGCCGCCCTCTAATATTAAGCAAGAATCTATTGGCAAGAAAAAAGTGGTTAAGCCAGCCGATAGTCTGCCCTCGGCAACAGAGCCGCAAGCCGCCCCTGTCGCCCCTAAGCCTGTCGCTATTCCTAAAGAAGTGGTGAACCCTGAAGAGGAAGCGGCAAAATTACGTCAGCGTAATGCTGAAATTGAGAAAAATAATAAGCAGGAAAAAGAAGCGCAGACCAAGCTGAAAGCAGAAAACTGCAAGGCAGCCCGCGCGAATTATGAAACTTACGCTCAGGGTGGGCGAGTGTATAAAACCAACGAGAGCGGCGACCGCGAGTATTTAGGTGATAAAGAACTGCAAGAAAGTGCCAACAAAGCGCAAGCAGAGATTAATGAAAATTGTAATTAGCGCTACGTTGAAACTAAAACTTTAATTTTCTACTTTTCTTTTTATTCTGCTGCTGGCGCATCGCCGCCGCCTTTTTTCATCGCCTTGCCATCGGCCGCGCGTTGTTTGCGTACCTCTTTCGGGTCTGCAATCAGTGGGCGGTAAATTTCAATACGGTCCAAATGCCTTAACACCGTATCCAGCTTGGTCAGTTTGCCGAATAACCCAATCTGATTTTTATTCAAATCGATTTCTGGAAACTTACCTAAAATGCCAGAAGTTTGAATAGCTTGCTCTGCTGTAGTTTCCGCCGAAACCTGCACAGGAATAATCAATTGCTGGTGAGGCAATGCATAAGCCACTTCTACGGTAATATGGTCATCAATACTCAAGTGTAATCCTTTAGGCTGGACTGGTTCGGCATATAAATTTTGGCTGCTTGTGTCACAAAACCATCGACAAAAGTCGTGGCAATATGACTGAATACAGGCGAAATCAATTTTTCCAGCAAATTATTTGCAAATTCGTAGTTTAATCTAAATATAATTTTACAAGCATCTGGCTGCAATTCAACAAAACGCCAATCGCCTTCCAAATGCTTAAAAGGACCGTTTTTTAACTGAATATCCATACTGTGCGGAAAAACTTTGCTATTTTGCGTAGTAAAGTTTTGTGTTAAGCCATGATAATGAATATGTAAAGTGGCGCTGGTGCTGCTTTCAGTGCGCTCAAGCAAATCTACGCCACTACACCACGGCAAAAACTTCGGGTAATCTTCCACCCTGTCTACTAGCGCAAACATTTGTGCAGCAGAGTGCGTCACCAGTACCGTTTTTTCAACCTTATTCATTCAGCAATTCAAACTAGCGTAAAATGTCGATTTTAAGCTATTAGTCGCAAGTCATGAGCATTGCCCAAAACAAAAAAGCCTTTTTTGATTACTTTATCGAAGAGAAATATGAAGCTGGCATCGTTCTCGAAGGCTGGGAGGTAAAAGCCATTCGTGATAATCGCGCTAATATCAAAGAAGCTTATGTCATTATTCAGCGCGGCGAGGTGTATCTCATTGGTTGCCATGTTACGCCGTTAGGCGCAGCCTCTACGCACATTAGCCCCGATAAAATTCGCACACGTAAGCTATTGTTACATCATGAAGAAATTGCCAAATTGATTGGCAAAGTGGAGCGTGCCGGCTACACGCTGGTGCCGTTAGATTTACACTTTACAAAAGGGCGCGTGAAAGTACAAATTGGCTTAGCCAAAGGTAAAAAGCAGCACGACAAGCGCGACACCGAAAAAGCGCGTGACTGGGAACGTGAAAAAGGTCGCATTATGCGGGCGCATAATAAGTAGCGTATAATTCAGCGTGTGAGAGAACTTAACTAAGTTTGCTCAAGTCTTAGAATTATTGCTATAAAACACAAGGGGCTGACCAGGTTTCGACGTGGGTTGCAAAGCAGTGCAGGGCATACCGAGGGTTCAGGTTTCCTCGTAAATCCATCTGAAAAAAGTATAGTCGCAAACGACGAAACTTACGCTCTAGCCGCTTAATACCGGCTGGACGCTGCACCATCTCTCCCGTGGGGTGGGTGGCCTTAAAACCATGGCAGCGTCATATACACGGGATACGTGTTGTGTTGGGTTACTTAGCACTTCATTAACCCTAAGGTAACTCGTCTTGCAGGCGCTTGTCGGTTGGTGCATGCAAGATTAAACTAAACAACTAGGCTAAGTATGTAGAACTGTCTGCGGAGGGCTTGCGGACGCGGGTTCGATTCCCGCCTGCTCCACCAACAAATAAAAATGCCACCTTCGGGTTGTAATTGGATTCATAACCGTGCCGCAATGGCACGGTTATGCTTCTTTTTATGAGTGGTATAGATATGCTTCCATAAAAGTAATTTCACTTTTTTTGTGTAAAAGTATTTATAATAGTTGTGTAGCTATAAATTTTACGTCCCGCAACCGGTCTTCAGAGTCGGCAATTGCCGTGTTGAGTTTGTGGATTTTTTTGTTTTAAAGGTAAAAGTTTGATAGATTGGAAACATGGTTTTAAATAAGACTAAATGGATTAGATTAGCAGTTGCTATTTGCTTTGCGATATTGCAAGCATTGCAACCGTTTATCCACGCCCATGTAGACACGGACCATCCCATTCAAAATACAGGCTTTCATCTGGGCAGTGAGCATGAAGAAGTTTCTAACGCAGAACATGTGGCTCAACATGCAGCTCACAACATCCCACATATATCTCATACAGTTTCAGTAGACTCTAGTATTAAGCAAGATTCCAATGGAATGTTTTTAGCGAATGCTATCATCGCTGTCGTATTAAGTTTTTGTTTTGTCTTGGCTCTACAGCCTACCAATAGCCTGAATCCTGCTTTCCTTCTAGTTCCAAAAGAATCCCTCAGGCGACGGCTACCTGCCTCGCGCGCTCCTCCACAAATCTGATCTCAATTCGTTGATAACTATGTCATGGTGTTTGCTATGACCTGATTATCGGATTTGTATTAGATTTGGGAGAGCATCTTGCTATTCACATTTAAGTATTTTTTAAAGCAACTTAGCGCTGTGCTGTTGCTTATTGTTGTATTCAGTCATTTGGCAATTAGTGCAGAATTGACTGAACCTGCCAGCCCATTAACGCTTGACGCCTCTCTAGGCTTAGCTTTGCGCGCCAATCCAAGTATCGCCGTGGCTCAGCGAGAGCGTGAAGCAGTTGAAGGGATTAGGACGCAGGCAGCGGTTCGTCCTAATCCGTCAGTTTCAACCTCTATACAAGACACACGTAGCGATACGCGTCAAATTTATCTACAACTCAATCAAGAAATTGAACTAGGGAATAAACGTGAAGCACGCCTAGAGGCTGCGGATGCTTTCTATAAAAAGGCTACGGCAGAACTTGACAACAAAAAAGCAGAAATTCACGCGAATGTTGTCACTGTTTTTTATGAAGTGTTGGCTGCGCAAGAACGGTTAAAATTAAGCAAGTCGTCGCTTGACGTGGCGAATTTAGCATTGGATGCCGCAGCCAAGCGCGTTAAGGCAGGCAAAAGCTCACCTGTTGAAGAGACTAAATCTAAAATTGCCGAATCCAGCGCGAAGATAGAAGTCAATCAGGCAACCAGCCAGTTAAATAGCGCACGAAAACGCTTAAGTGCATTATGGGGTAATCCATTACCTGTGTTTGAGCGTGCTGAAGGCGATGTAGAACGTATACCACCCGTTTCAAGTATTGCTGATTTATCTGCCTTACTAGAAAGCTCCCCATCTATTAGCCTTGCCAAGCTAGAAATCAGTGCACGTGATGGATTGACGAAAGTTGAGCGGAGCAAAGCTACGCCAAACATTATCATTAGCGCTGGCGTGCTCAACAATCAAGAGATGGGCGGACTTAACCAAGCGTTACTGGGTTTAACTGTGCCAATCCCATTGTTCGACCGCAATCAGGGTAATCTGCAAGAAGCAGTAAGTCGCCAATATAAGGCACAGGATGAACTGGTCGAATTAAGAGCACAGCTAGAAGCCAGTCTTGGCAATCAGTATGAACGCTTGAACTCAGCAAGACAAACCTCTGAATCTTTACGAAGCGAAATACTACCAAGCGCACAAAGTGCTTTTGATGCCGCAAGCAAAGGCTTTAGCGCAGGTAAGTTTAGTTTCTTAGATGTACTAGATGCGCAACGCACACTGTTTCAAGCTAAATCTCAATATATTCAAGCACTGCTAGATGCACACCAAGCAGTCGCTGAAATCGAACGCATACTGGGTGACGTGATTAGTCATCAAGTTTCAGGAGCAAATCATGCAAATAAATAAAAAAAGTAACCAATTCATTGCGATTATTGCCGTTGTCATCATTGGTATTCTCTTAAGTATAGCGATTCTTCAGTCTGAAAAACCTAAAGAAATGCAGGATGCGCATGGAGATCACGCAGGCCACGCTGAAGAAATAATAGCGGCGCCAATAGACAAACGCCCCAAGCATGGCGAAGCTGGTCACAATCACGAAAAAGATCATTTACCTTTAGCTAGCAACTTAAATGAAGAACCACATGCGGGACATGAACATGTCGCTCAAGCGCAGGAAATAGCAAAAGGCCCCCACGGTGGCAAGCTGTTTACAAAAGATGGATATGGATTAGAGGTGACTATTTTTGAGCAAAATGTGCCACCAGAATTTAGAGTTTATACCTATCAAAACGGCAAAGCACTAGAGCCTGCGGACTCAGTTGTCAGCATTAAGTTAGAGCGGCTGGGTGCTGAACCTCAATTATTTAATTTTGCAAAAGAAAATGATTATCTAAAGGGTGATGCAATAGTTGAAGAGCCACATTCTTTCAAGGTCAGCATCACTGCTAAGCACAATAATCAAACCCATCAGTTTATCTATGATCAAGTTGAAGCAAGAGTGCAAATGAGCGATAAACAACTATTGCTTAACAGCATAGAAGTTCTCACTGCGGGCCCTGCCAAAATTAAAACTGTGCTGAATTTGCAAGGTGAAGTAAAGCTAAATGCCGATAAAAGTGTGCACATTGTGCCGCGTGTGACTGGAATTGTTGAGTCAGTAAGTGCAAACGCTGGTGACAAAGTACGCAAGGGGCAAGTGCTAGCCTCTATTTCTAGCCAAGCGGTTGCAGACATGCGCAGTGACTTGCTGGCTGCACAAAAGCGTGTGGACTTGGCACGTGCCACTTATGTGCGCGAGAAGCAACTTTGGGAAGAGAAAATCTCTGCACAGCAAGACTATTTGCAAGCACAAAACGATTTGCAAACAGCTGAGATTGAAGCAAGTCGTATTCAGCAAAAATTAGCCGCTGTAGGCGCTGCAAGCCAAGGCCAAACACGTTATGACATTCGCTCGCCGATTGACGGCGTAGTCACCAATAAACAAATCAGCCAAGGCCAAGTGATTTCAGAAGTGGATCGCATTTTTGAAGTGGCTGACTTATCCACTGTCTGGGTTGAAATGACCATTTATGCCAAAGACATTAATGCGGTTAAAACAGGTCAAAAAGTTACTGTAAAAGCTTCAGCTTTTGAAGCGCAAGCATTGGGTACTATTTCATACGTTGGTGCCTTGGTTGGCGCACAATCACGAGCGGCTATGGCGCGTGTGGTGCTAAATAACACCAGTCGAACATGGTTACCAGGTTTGCCTGTAAATATCGAACTCACCTCAGAAGAAGTCGCGGTACCTTTAGCGGTATCGGTAGAAGGCATACAAACATTAAGAGACTGGTCTGTAGTGTTTGGGCGTTATGGTGAGTACTTCGAGG
>JBQTJZ010000033.1:0-16376 GCA_052386615.1 Methylophilaceae bacterium | reverse complement strand
TAAATGAAACAGGAACGGTAATATTAAAGCTACGATTACGTAGGGCTAAGGGTTGGGGGGGGAAAGGAGAGGCTTTGCGCACCATATCCAAGGCTTGCTTATCCAGCGCTTCATAACCGCTACTATTACGCACCTTAGCAGATAGCATGTTACCATCGCCATCCAGTTTGAGGTCGAGCAGTACCTCTCCCTGCCAGCCGCGTGTTTGTGCAATTTTGGGATAGGATTTATGTCGTGCAATTGCGCGACCCAAAGTATTGCCATACTCGCCTAGTGCATCATCAATATCAACTTGACTTGGCTCGGGGGGTTTGGGCGGATCGGGGGGCGGAGGTGGGATGACTATTTCTGGCTGAGTTTCCACCGTAGGTTTAACCGCAATGACTTCATTCACTACTGGCGGTGGAGCAACCTCCTCCTCTTGAATCGGGCTTGGTGTTTCAATAAGCTTTTCAATGGGCTTTGGTTTAACAACTTTTTTTATAGGTTCTGGTTTAGGGGGCTCAATGGGTTTGGGCGGCTCAGGAATAACTACTGGTGCAAGCGGTTCAGGTTTTTGTAGCTCAATTTTTAAAATCTGTGGGATTTCTTTTGCGGTCTCAAAATTAAAATTTGGGATAACAACAACGAGCGATATGTGCAACAACATCGAGGCGATAATTGCCCAAATGAGCGTGCTCTCGTTGATACCGGGGTTTTTAATAGCGAGATCCAAAATAAACTGATAACTTAAGGTAAGCCATTGATTATACTACAGCTTGTACTAAATTGCTAAATCTATATTATGGCTGATAACAACCTATTTATAAGTGTTATGTTAAATAAAACCATTGAAGAGTTGTACGTCTACCATGGTGCCCGCATCGCAATTACCCACTGTTTCACCTAGTACGATAAAACAATTGGCAGCACTCATGCTACTAAGCACGCCAGAACTTTGATTGCCGGTAGCTTTTACTTTCCATAGCCCGTCTGCTGCCACATATAGGATGCCACGTTGAAATTCGGTACGCCCGGTAGCCTTTTTAATCGGCTCAGTACATTCTGCTTTGAGGGTAGGTAGTGGTCTGGGTGTAGCACCCATTAGTATCAACAAGGCATCGCGCACAAATTGGTAAAATGTCACCATGGCCGAGACGGGATTGCCCGGCAAGCCAAAATAGTGTGCGTTGCCTACTTTTCCGTAGGCTAATGGACGTCCAGGCTTCATATTAATTTTCCAGAAAAGCACTTGACCGTGTCTGGCCAATAACGTTTTCATGTGATCGGCCTCACCTACTGAAACACCCCCGCTGGTGATCACCACATCATGCACATCGGCTGCGTCTAGTAGCATAGTTTCTAACTTTGCTGGATTGTCTGGGACTATACCTAAATCAGCAACTGCTACGCCCAGCCGAGTAAGCATGCCGAACAAGGTGTACCGATTGCTGTCGTAAATCTGACCTTGCTTCAGTATTTTGCCTACGCTGACCAGTTCATCGCCGGTGCTAAAAAATGCCACTTTAAGCGGACGAAAAATAGGAACTTCACCAATTCCTAATGAAGCTACTAGACCCAAATCAGCAGGTTGCATGATATGCCCACTACGCAATACTACTTGTCCAATTTTGATATCCTCCCCTGCTAAACGTATATTTTCACCCTGTTTTGGTATCTTAGCTAAGACGATAGTATCTTCGGTGAGTGTGATGTGTTCTTGCATCACCACCACATCAGCCCCGCTTGGAACGACGGCACCAGTCATAATTTTAACGCATTCACCTTGCTTCATTTGAGCCATAAATGGCTTTCCGGCAAATGCAGTGCCAATGATTTTAAGTGGCTGAAGTGCGTCAGCTAGTCGAAAGGCAAATCCATCCATGGCAGAATTATCATGATTAGGCACGTTGCCGGGCGAAATAATGGCTGTAGCTAATACGCACCCTAAGCTTTCGCGCACAGGAACCGTTCTGATTTCGTTAACAGGATTTAAAAACTGTTGAATAAAGCCGCGTGCTTGCATGACCGACATGGCATTTGGATCATAATCGTCCATGCAACTGGGGTCGGTGATTAACTGTGAAAGCGAAGGGACTTTAGGCATAAGTCAAAAGATATTAATGTAAATTAAATTGCGTGCGAATGAAATTAGCCATTTGTGAGATGTTATTCAGGGTTAGCACCGGGATACTCATATTGATTGTAGCATCGCTTGCAAGTGCAATAATGCTAGAGTCTTGTTTGGCTAATAAAGGCATTTCTAGGCTCGGCCTGTACACTTCAATTTTATGCATGACCCAATTTTAATGCTAATGCATCAAAGTCTTCAGGGGTATTCAGGTTCGTAAAGGCGTTGCTACAATCAGAAAAATCTACCTCACTGTAATTTTGGCTTTTTTGCCACAAACTTACTTTACGCTCACCCTTATCCAAAAAAGCCTGCAGGCTGGGCAATACATTTTTTTTACACAAGCAAAATACGGGGTGTGCATCACCATTGCTACTAGCAACGGCAATATCCGCATTGTTTTTTTTCATGCCAGTCATGAGGCGCTGTGCTAAATCGATTGGTAGTAGCGGAGAATCGCAAGGCACAGCAAGTACGTAATCATATTTAGCATATTTTAAGCCTAAACTGAACCCTGCCAAAGGTCCAGCAAAGTTGGTGATTTCGTCCTGCAATACCCCTAATCCCAGTGTTTTATAGTGCACAATTTCGCGGTTGGCATTAATCAGTATTTCATCTACCTGAGGCTGTAAGCGGCTGATGACATGTTCAATAAGCAGTTTATTTTGTAGCTGGATTAAACCTTTATCCATGCCGCCCATACGTGTTCCGCGGCCACCTGCCAAGATAATTGCAGAAACACCCACCAACTTAGCCGCCCGTATGCGACATAAATCGAATGACAGCAGGCGCGGCACGACGTAAATCAAAATCATGGCCTTTGGGTTTGATTGTCATGCTTTTCAGAATGGCAGTGATTAAAGGTGTGTCATCATATGGGTTTTCACGTAGCATAGGCATCAAGTCGACCTTCTCTTGCTGCCCCAAACACAAGAAAAGCTCGCCTTTACAGCTGATACGCACACGATTGCAGCTCTCACAAAAGTTGTGCGAATGCGGTGAAATGAAGCCGATTTTGGTTTGGCTAGCTACTACGCGCCAATAACGCGCTGGCCCGCCAGTACTCTCAGTGCTGGAGATTAAATTGAAGTGTGACTGTAGCAATTTGAGGGTATCTACATTGCTGATAAAGGTATCTTCACGCACATGGTTAACTTCACCTAACGGCATTTCTTCGATAAAACTGATATCAATTTTTTTGTCTATGGCGAATTTTACTAAATCAATCGCTTCATCATCATTGCTACCGCGCATTAACACGGTGTTCAACTTAATTCCTTCAAAGCCCGCATCGATACTGGTCTGCAGACCATCTAAAACTTTATCTAAATTACCGGTACGGGTGATGGCCTTAAATCGCACGGGCTGTAAACTATCTACCGAAATATTAATGCGTTTAACCCCTGCATGCTTCAAGGCTAATGCCTGCTTTTCCAATTGACTGCCGTTGGTAGTGAGCACTAACTCTTTGAGGTCAGTCAATCGCCCAATCTCCTCAAATAACCATAGGGCATTTTTGCGTACCAGGGGCTCACCGCCGGTGATTCGCACTTTAGTTACACCTAAGTTCACAAACACTTTTACCAATCGTGCGCACTCTTCTAAAGTTAACACCTCGTTGCGCGGCAAAAAGGTCATATCTTCTGCCATGCAATAGATGCAGCGAAAATCACAGCGATCAGTAATCGAAAGGCGAATGTAATCGACTCTACGCCCGAATTGATCGATTAGAGCAGGCTTGTTCATGCTGAATTTTTAAGTAAAAAACTTGTCATAGCCCTATATTCTATGCGCTTTTTTGGCTTTAACAAGTGCGTAATTAGGTATATCATAGCCGTGTCGCAATTTTAGTGAGTGAGAGATTTGTGTCAACCGTGTTATCTGAGCTAGAGCAAAGCAAAATTAACGCGCATATTGTAGCGCATAAGGATATGCCAGGCGCGCTACTACCTCTACTGCATGCTATTCAGGATGATATAGGTTATGTGCCAGAAACCAGTTACCCGCTTATTTCAAAAGGGTTAGCTTTGTCGGTGGCAGAAGTGCATGGCGTGGTGACGTTTTACCACCATTTCCGTCAACACCCGGCGGGACGTCATGTGTTGCATCTGTGTCGAGCTGAATCGTGTCAAGCCATGGGGGCAGAAAAGCTAGCGGCTCATATTAAATCCACATTGGGTATTGATTACCACCAAACCACAACTGACGGTGCAATTAGCTTGGAGCCTATCTATTGTTTGGGCAACTGCGCATGTTCACCGGCGGTGATGTTAGACGAAGAGGTTTATGGGCGCATGGATGTGCAAAAAGTTGCTGAGCTGATTAGCGAGGCGAGGATGCGCTAATGGCTAAGGATGCTTTAGTTAAGGTTTTTGTTCCTCGCGATTCCAGCGCACTTTCAATGGGTGCAGAACGTACCGCAACGGCAATAGCGACTGAGGCCGCTAAACGTGGCATTCAAATGGAGTTAATCCGTAATGGTTCGCGCGGTTTATTTTGGCTAGAACCCATGGTAGAAGTGACAACAGCACAAGGGCGCATCGCTTATGCACCCGTGCAGCCTAAAGATGTACCTAGTTTATTTGATGCCGATTTTTTAAGTGGCGGCGCGCATGCTTTGCGTCTTGGGGTAACCGAAGAAATAGCCTACCTTAAACAACAGCAACGGCTTACTTTCGCGCGGGTTGGTATTACCGACCCAGTTTCGCTAGATGATTATCTTGCCTACGATGGTTATCAAGGACTTCAAAATGCACTCAAATTATCAGGCGCAGAAATCGTTAAGACGATTACTGACTCTGGTTTGCGTGGGCGTGGTGGCGCAGCTTTCCCTACAGGGATTAAGTGGAATACGGTGTTGGCTACACAAGCTGAGCAAAAATACATAGTGTGCAATGCAGATGAAGGTGATTCCGGCACCTATTCCGACCGCATGATTATGGAAGATGACCCTTTTGTATTAATCGAAGGGATGACTATTGCGGCGATTGCTGTAGGGGCAACACAAGGCTATATCTATTTGCGTAGCGAATATCCGCACGCGCTCAAAATATTGAATGAAGCGATTAATAAGGCTGAGCAAGCAGGTTATTTAGGTAACAATATTCGCGGTTCCAATCATACTTTTTATCTGGAAGTACGCCGCGCAGCAGGTGCATACGTATGTGGTGAAGAAACCTCGCTACTGGAGAGCCTAGAAGGCAAGCGTGGCTTGGTGCGTTTTAAGCCACCATTACCAGCGATTGAAGGTCTATTTGGCAAGCCAACGGTAGTTAATAATGTGATTAGTTTGGCCACGGTGCCGATTATTATGCACAAAGGTGCTCAATTTTATGCGGATTACGGCATGGGGCGGTCTCGTGGTACATTGCCGATTCAGCTCGCAGGCAATATTAAATATGGCGGATTGGTGGAGCTGGCCTTTGGCGCTACATTGCGCGAACTGTTGTATGATTTCGGCGGCGGTTCGGCAACGGGGCGAGCAATTCGCGCGGTGCAAGTAGGGGGGCCTTTGGGCGCGTTCCTGCCGGAAAGTCAATTTGATACCCCACTTGATTACGAGGAATTTAGTAAAATTTGGGCTGTCTTAGGACATGGTGGGATTGTTGCTTTTGATGACACGGTGGATATGGCAAAAATGGCACGTTATGCATTTGAGTTTTGCGCGATTGAGTCGTGTGGTAAATGTACACCCTGCCGCATTGGCTCTACACGTGGGGTCGAGGTGATAGATAAAATTACATCAGGAAAAGATCATGCAATGAATATTAAACTGGTGCGCGATTTAAGCGATACCATGTTAAACGGCTCGCTTTGCGCGCTGGGCGGGATGACGCCATACCCAGTGTTAAGTGCGTTGAATCATTTTCCTGAAGATTTTGGATTGGTAAATAAGCAAGTAGCTGCCTAGAGTTGCTGCCTGCTTAAGGATTACATCATGGATGATATTAAATACAATTTGACGAATAAATACGACCCAAAACTGGACTATGGCACACCAAAAAAAGTGGCCGAGAAGCCGATTACGCTTAATATCGATGGTGTGAATATCACCGTGCCAGAAGGCAGTTCGATTATGCATGCGGCTGCCTTGGCTGGGGTCACTGTGCCAAAATTATGCGCAACCGATAGCCTAGAGCCTTTTGGCTCTTGCCGTTTGTGTTTGGTCGAGATTGAAGGTCGTCGCGGTTACCCAGCTTCGTGCACTACACCGGTGGCTGAGGGTTTGAAGGTTCGTACGCAAACCGATAAATTAGCTGATATTCGACGTGGGACGATGGAGTTATACATTTCTGATCACCCGCTAGACTGTCTCACTTGTGCCGCTAATGGCGACTGCGAATTGCAAGATATGGCGGGTGCTGTCGGTTTGCGTGAGGTGCGTTATGGTTATGAAGGTGAAAACCATCTTAAAGCTAAAAAAGATGAAAGTAATCCGTATTTTACGTTTGATCCTTCCAAATGTATCGTGTGTTCACGTTGCGTACGTGCTTGTGAGGAAACACAGGGCACATTTGCGCTCACTATTGAAGGGCGTGGTTTTGGCAGTAAAGTTTCTGCGGGCAACCAAGACTTTATGGATTCCGAATGTGTATCTTGCGGTGCTTGTGTGCAAGCCTGCCCGACAGCCACATTAATGGAAAAGACGGTGATTGAAGCAGGCACCCCCGAACACAGCATCACGACGACTTGTGCTTATTGTGGTGTGGGCTGCAGCTTTAATGCGGAAATGAAAGGTGAGGAAGTGGTACGTATGACGCCCAATAAAGACGGGGGTGCCAACCATGGCCATTCTTGTGTCAAAGGCAGATTCGCTTGGGGCTATGCAACCCATAAAGATCGTATTACCACGCCAATGATACGTAAAAATATTCACGAGCCATGGCAAGTGGTGAGCTGGGATGAGGCAATCAATTATGCTGCAGACGAAATCAAGCGCATTCAAGCCAAATATGGTAAAGAAGCGCTGGGGGGTATTACCTCTTCACGGTGTACCAACGAAGAAGTATATGTAACGCAAAAATTGGTGCGCGCAGTATTTGGCACCAATAACGTAGATACTTGCGCACGTGTTTGCCATAGCCCGACAGGCTATGGGTTAAAACAAACTTTAGGTGAGTCTGCTGGCACGCAAACCTTTGATTCCGTCATGAAGTCTGACGTAATCATGATTATTGGCGCTAACCCAACCGATGGTCACCCAGTATTTGCTTCGCAAATGAAACGCCGTTTACGCCAAGGCGCAAAGCTGATTATTGCTGACCCGCGTGCGATTGATCTAGTGGAAAATTCGCCGCATTTACGTGCGGATTATCATCTTAATCTACGCCCAGGAACCAATGTAGCACTGATTTCTGCGCTTGCGCATGTGATTGTCACGGAAGGTTTGGTCAAGGAAGATTTTGTTAAGGCGCGATGCGAGTGGGATTCTTTTTTAGCTTGGCGTGATTTTGTAGCAAAAGCAGAAAACTCCCCAGAAGCACTAGAAAAGGAATTAGGCGTTAAGCCAGCGTTGATGCGCGAAGCAGCGAGATTGTTTGCTACAGGAGGCAATGCTGCAATTTATTACGGTTTAGGTGTCACTGAACATAGTCAAGGTTCAACCATGGTAATGGGTATTGCTAATTTAGCGATGGCTACCGGCAATCTTGGACGTGAAGGCGTGGGGGTTAACCCGCTGCGTGGTCAAAATAACGTGCAAGGTTCTTGCGATATGGGGTCGATGCCACATGAGTATCCTGGTTATCGTCATGTGTCAGATGATGCAACACGTGTTCTGTTCGAAACGGCTTGGGGAAGGCCATTGAGTAATGATCCGGGATTGCGTATTCCGAATATGTTAGATTTGGCTACCGAAGGTAGCTTCAAGGCGCTTTATTGTGTAGGCGAGGATATTGCACAATCAGATCCAGATACCCAGCATGTGACTCATGCGTTGGAATCGATGGAATGTGTCATTGTGCAGGATTTATTTCTGAACGAAACCGCCATGTACGCACACGTGTTCTTCCCTGGAGCCTCGTTTTTGGAGAAAAATGGCACATTTACTAATGCTGAACGTCGTATTTCGCCTGTGCGTCGCGTGATGACGCCCAAAAATGGATTTGAGGATTGGGAAATTACCGCAAACTTATCAAAGGCTTTAGGTTATGAGATGAATTACCAGCATGCCGCAGAGATTATGGATGAAATCGCCGCACTTACGCCTACTTTCAAAGGAGTCAGCTTCAAAAAACTAGATGAACTTGGCAGTATTCAATGGCCTTGTGATGATGCACATCCACAGGGTACGCCAACCATGCATATTGATGAATTCGTGCGCGGTAAAGGTAAATTCTTTATTACGCAATATGTACCAACCACTGAAAAAGTGAACGCGAAATACCCGCTGATTTTGACAACCGGTCGTATTTTGTCTCAATACAACGTCGGCGCGCAAACACGCCGCACCAAGAACGTGGCTTGGCATACACAGGATATTGTAGAAATTCATCCGCATGACGCGGAGGATCGTGGCATCAATGATGGTGACTGGGTAGGTATAGTAAGCCGTGCGGGTGAAACGGTGTTACGGGCAAAACTGACCGATCGTGTGCAAGCAGGTGTGATTTATACCACTTTCCATCATCCAGAATCAGGGTCGAATGTGATTACCACAGATAACTCGGATTGGGCAACGAATTGCCCCGAGTTTAAAGTGACGGCTGTGCAAGTCACTAAAGTACACCAACTATCAGATTGGCAAAAAAATTACCAAGCATTTAGTGAAGAGCAAATCGAGTTCACTGGCAAAAAAAAGCCAAGCAAGCCTGTAACTGTAGCTGAATAGCGGGCACTCCAAATTCGGCTAAGTATGCTTGATAAAACCATTACTTCTGCAAACGCGCCGCAAAGCATGCACACCATTAAAAAATGGAAAGATAATCATCTGGTTGAGGGCTCGGATTGTTTGGCGGAAGAAGTACCAATTGCGCTTATATACAACGGGGTTTCTCATGCAGTGATGTTGGCAACACCGCAGGACTTAGAAGATTTTGCTCTTGGGTTTTCATTAACCGAAGGTATTTTGCAAAATAAGAGTGAGTTGTACGATATTGAGATTGTGCTACAGGCAAATGGAGTTGAATTGCAGTTAAATATTGCTAGCGAGCGCTTTGTTACCTTAAAAGAGCGCAGGCGCAGCATGGTAGGGCGTACCGGCTGTGGCTTGTGCGGCGCGGAAAGTTTAGAGCAGGTGATGCGGGTGCCGCAAGCTTCCGCCAATATCATCACACAACCGTTACAGGCGATCAGTTGGCATAGCTTGCAATTTGCCCATCAGAATATCCAGCCGATGCAAACATTGCAACAAGCGACAGGGGCTACTCATGCATGTGCATGGGCCGATACGCAGGGCAATATTTTGCTAGTACGCGAAGATGTTGGTCGTCATAATGCAATGGATAAACTGATAGGGGCGTTAGCAAAAAATCCACCAAACCAAGCAGGCTTTGTGCTGACCACTAGCCGTGCGAGTTATGAAATGGTGCAAAAAATTGCCAGCGTAGGGATTAATATGTTGGCTGCAATTTCAGCGCCCACTGGGTTAGCAGTGCGAATTGCTCAGGCATTTAATGTCACCTTGCTAGGCTTTGTGCGAAACAATCAACACGTGATTTACACACACCCGCAACGAGTTCAACATCAAGCAGAGTAACATGAGAGTAGAAAAGTTAATTAAAATGGCGAATCAGGTGGGCGATTTTTACGGCGCTTTTCCCGACAAAGAGGAAGTGAAAAGAGAAATTGCGGGGCATTTGAACCGTTTTTGGAACCTAAACATGCGGCAATCGATTGCCAACCATGTTGCAGAAAAACAAGGCTTGGGATTGCATGCACACGTTATTCAAGCGATTCAACAATATCTAAAAGTCGATTAACTATTCGTATTAATTGTCAAAAAACATCTACCAGTGAAAATTATACGTGCTGAAATAGCCTAAAGTGCTCACGACGCTCACTGATCCGCTTACCGCTCCAAATTAACTTCCAATCTGAGCCTGGTTCTATTTTTTCACGGCCACGTTCGTCTTGAACCAGATATAAATCACACGCAAGACTTTGATTGGTTTCAAAGCGCTGCGTTTGTAGATTAGCGTAGTAGTGCAATAAGTCTCGTTGGGCTTCGCCTAGACGATAACTAGTGATGCAGGCATATTGTTTCGGCAATGCGTTTTTAAGGCTGATAAATACGTCGCGATAGCTACGCGCAGAATCAATCATGGGTAACCATAAACTCATCAGCAGTGTCCACACGCAGGTCATCCCAATGGCCCAGTTAGTGGCGCTGGATCGGTTAGTGTGCCTAGTACGAAATATGGCGAACAGCCAAATTAAACTGATTGCGATTGCAATAATCGCAGCCAACATGTTGAAATTGAGTTGAGTTAAGCCAGATAAGAATGTCAGACGTTCTTTAATCTTTGCAGGGTTGCCCGTAAGCATTGCAACCCAGCCTAGCCAAATGAGCATAGACATCAGACCAAATAGAATCAGACCAAACCAATTGAGCGCGCTTGCTGCGCCACGCTTCAGCGTTTCAATACTACCACCTGCTAATGCGGTGAGTGGAATCAGCATAGGTAAAGCGAACACTTCATTGTCTTCACCAGCAAAGCCGATTAAACACCAAGTGATGACAAAAAAGGTGATGCTGAGTTGGAATCTGGGTTTAATCAGTAACTGATTGCGGTAACGCCATATTCCCCAAGCAGCGAGTGGTAGAGCAGGCCATGCATACCAAAGTAGTATATTCAAAAAATATAGATGATGCATGTGACTGAATTGAGCGATAGATTGTATCCACCAACCATTAAGTAAAACTGGGTTGGAATACAAGCATAGTATTGGCCAAATAAGCAGCAAAGGGCTTGCTACCAAAAATGAAATTACCATTACTTTGGCATAGCGGCTATTGCGCCAGTGGGCAAACAAACATGGCAAAATAAGGCCCGCCAGCGCGATGATGGTAAGGGGAAGTACCCCTGTTGACAAAAAACCTATCCCCATGCCCAGACCTAGTAAAATGCTTGCTCTGATTGGACGGCGCTTAGCCAACGCAAGTGCATAAAAACCAGTAGCCACCGCAGCAAGTGCAGATACAGCAGGCATTAAGGTATGCGCACTGATCACTAAGCCGAGACAGCCAATGAACACGAAGGCAGTTTGGCGGCCAAATCCTTTGCCCCATAGCTCGCGTCCTGTCATGCCTATCATCATTAGGGTAATGGCCATCCATAAACCAGTTGCAATACGTGCGGCATCATGAATGGGTAGCATGCCACCGAATATTTTTGCAGTGAGCGCTGCGCTCAAGTAATAAAGTGGAGGGTTAATGATTTGATTACTGCCAGCTGACACAGACGTCAGCAAGTTACCCGTATCGAGTATAGTTTTGATAGTGCTAATGGTGTGAGATTCAAAAGACTTCCATGGACTGTGGCCTACCAAGCCCATGAGCAGCCAAACAGCACACAGGGTAATGAGTAAATGCGTTTTTGCTCGCTCACCCACGCGCGCCCGCGGAGTAGACATATTGCCTTGCCAGTCATGTTCTAAATCAAAACGCATAGGAACTGAGTTTATACTGAATTGGTAGATTTTAGCATTGCGAAGTGAGGCTTGAGTAATTACCCAATAAAAAAGGCAGCCCGGCTGCCTTTTTTGTCATGAAATAAGGAGTATTACATGCCGTATTTTTGACGGAATTTTTCAACACGACCAGCCGTGTCCATGATTTTTTGTTTACCAGTGTAGAACGGATGGCATTGTGAGCAAACCTCAATGTTCATATCACGCCCATTGGTTGAGCGCGTTTTGAATTTATTACCACAGCTACAGGTGACGTTAATTTCAACGTAATTCGGATGGATATCAGCTTTCATTTTACTGCACTTTCAACGGGGTTAATTAAATATTAAATTCAATGAGCCGCGCATTATGAATTAAAACGCGGTTTTAAGCAAGAATTTAATCAATAAAAATGAGCTAGTATCTCGTTTAATTGCCTGATTTAGCCACGGCGCATACTATCAAAAAAGTCGGCATTATTTTTGGTGGCCTTGATTTTGTCTAACAAAAATTCCATTGCTTCTAAATCATCCATGGGGTAAAGCAATTTGCGTAATACCCATATTTTTTGCAGGACGTCTTTTTCAATGAGTAATTCTTCACGGCGCGTACCTGATTTATTCACATTAATCGCAGGGTATTGACGTTTTTCTGCCATTTTACGATCAAGGTGAATCTCCATATTGCCGGTCCCTTTGAATTCCTCGTAAATCACATCATCCATGCGCGAGCCAGTATCGTCAAGAGGAGTGGAGATTATGGTTAGCGATCCACCTTCTTCAATATTACGTGCTGCGCCGAAGAAGCGTTTTGGTTTTTGTAAGGCATTGGCATCCACACCGCCCGTCAGCACCTTGCCAGATGAAGGGATGACAGTATTATATGCACGTGCCAAACGGGTAATGGAATCCAGTAAAATCACCACATCTTTTTTATGCTCAACCAAGCGCTTGGCTTTTTCTAATACCATTTCAGCTACTTGTACATGACGTGTGGCTGGTTCATCAAAGGTTGAAGCGACTACTTCCCCTTTGACCGAACGCGTCATCTCGGTGACTTCTTCAGGGCGCTCATCAATCAGCAATACGATCAGTATTACATCTGGGTGGTTAGCGGTAATCGCATGAGCGATATTTTGCATCATCACAGTTTTACCGCTTTTCGGGCTAGCCACCAATAAACCACGTTGACCTTTACCAATGGGGGCAATCATGTCAATAACGCGGCTGGTAATGTTTTCTTCGCCACGAATATCTCGCTCTAATGTGAGCGGAATGGTAGGGAAAAGTGGGGTTAAGTTTTCAAATAAAATCTTATGTTTAGTATTTTCAGGCGCCTCATCATTCACAATATCTACTTTTACTAAGGCGAAATAACGTTCACCATCTTTAGGGGTACGGATTTCACCCTGAATGCTATCGCCTGTATGTAAGTTAAAACGACGGATTTGTGAGGGAGATACATAGATGTCATCTGGTCCGGCGAGATAAGAAGTATCTGGAGACCTTAAAAATCCAAATCCGTCTTGCAGCACTTCAAGCGTGCCATCGCCAAAAATACTATCCCCTTTTTTTGCTTTGTTTTTCAGAATAGCGAAAATCAGATCTTGCTTGCGCATGCGGCTCGCATTATCGATTTCGTCAGTAATTGCCATTTCTACCAACTCGGTTACGGGTAAATGTTTAAGGTCTGATAAGTGCATGGGAAGGCTCGCTAGAAGGGAATTACAAGAGAAAAGAAAGGGTTAAAAGGGTTTGGTTTCAAGTTTGGCAGAAACCAGACTTATGCTACTACTAAATATTGCTATCAATAAATGCGATTAATTGTGATTTGGATAGAGCGCCTACCTTGGTTGCTTCTACACTACCATTCTTAAATAGCATTAATGTGGGTATGCCACGAATTCCATATTTCGGCGGCGTCTGCTGATTGTCATCAATATTAAGTTTGGCAATCACCAATCTACCCGCATATTCTTTGGAAATATCTTCTAATATAGGGGCGATCATTTTGCATGGCCCACACCACTCTGCCCAATAATCCACTAGCACAGGCAGTTGTGCTTGCAGTACCTGCTGCTCAAAGGTAGCATCGCTTAGATGGGTGATGTGTTCGCTCATGATAACCTCAATGATTTAATAGTATGGAATTGCTTGATATTGACGACGCTAAGAAATTCGTTAATGCCCTACTTAGCGGATTAAAATCTACATGCTCGCGTTGATCAGTGAGTATGTCAACTATTTTAAGCGATAGTATAACAATATCAGACGAATTATATCAAGCTGTATTGAAAGCGCTCAAAAGTCGAGGTGCGCTCTATCAATTTGGTAAAGGTTATTTTGCGGATGCTATTTTCGTGAATAAGTTGTAATAGCTGACCCGGCTTATAGGTATCCCGCTGTACGATAATACTTGCGGGCTGCTTGAGGGCGCTAAGCTCTGACAACAACAATCCTTCTAATTCTACAGCGTTATTTTCTGTAGCTATTGTAATGGCACTGACACTGGGCGAGATGAGCTCAATACCCACATCCAGTTGATTCAATTCGTTCATATTCGCCCAGCGCAATACGCCTAACTCCCATTGTAGCGTTTTGTTATTCTTAATGGCTGCAATATCCCCCACATAAACCTCAGCCTGCGAAGAATTAAACTTACGCAAGGCGTATCCTCCCGCACCTACGTTTAAAACTTGCCAGCGTGAGGGTTTGAGTGTTTGACTTAATGTCGTATAAAGGCTGAAATCATTTCCTATTTTGGAAATAAAATGATGTGCCGCATGTACGCTGACTCCCAGTTCGATACCATCACTTTTTTTCGTCCTAGAAAATATCCGCTGGGGCGATTTGCCAAAGTGCTTAATAAGATGTGTGAGCAAATCTTCGTCATGATGTTCGAGAGCACCATTTGCTAAGCTACCGTCATTGGGCAACACACCATCTTGGAGTAATTTGAGGTGGGTATGGATACGTCTTGCCAAATTGATGGTTACTAATAGAATATCGGTATCGCCGTTGGGTACTTCACGATTTTTAACAAAAGCCATTGGTGGCTTGTTGCTATTAAGTCCGATTAAAAATACCCCCGTTGGATTGTCGATCAGCCCCAGTGGCCTTAGCTCTGCTTCCCCAGCAATTTTTGTTAAATAAGCTTCGGTTTTGATAATATCTTGATTAGCCAAATGATGTGGATTGGCCAAAGACATGAGCAATACCTGCAGGTAGACGGCGTTGACAGAGCTCTCGTTACTGAGTGAAATGTATTCATTCACAGAAAATTTTTCTGCGCTTTGGTGTAAAGCGCAAAAATAAAGCTGATGTAACTCAGCCCAAAGACTGGGTGATGGGGTGCGGTAGGTTAAATAGGTAACCAAGACCATTTCTTTTAGCGCATGGATGGCACGCTGCACTACTAAGGCAGTTGATTTCTCAGAATTCAAATTAAGAATTTTGTTTTGTAGGTCAACCAAGGCGGATTTGTACCCATAGGCAAACTCCTGCCAAAGTTGCTCAGCAGCATGCGCAAAAGCTAGTTCATTTTTTGAAATGGGTAGACTCGCGCTGCTAAAACGGGGGATAAGTTCCTGATAAATTTGAACGGCTACAGGCCGATATAACTCTAACGCGTTGATGCGATTGGAAAACGCCACTTTTTGACTGTTAAGAATTTGCAGTTCTTCTACCAAGTCGGTTGCTGCACGAATAGGGTCTCCAAACGGGAGATTTTGCAAAAACTCGTTAATTTTATTGGCGCGGGTTTCTGCCAATAAAATTGGGTTATCATCGAGTACTGGAAGCTTAAGGCTAATTGGCATACAAACTCCACACAATATGCCTAATATTAAGGCCTATTGATTTATTTGTCACTTTTTTGTGGGTTTATTGTTTGTTATAAAAGGATTACGTTAATTATATGTTGTATAAAAAATCAATTGTATTGTACTGGTTATTTTTTTTGACATTGAGTTTAGCTGGCAACACGTTTGCAGCTAACCAATTTGTATTAAAAGATACGTTAGGTAAAAAGCATGTGCTATCGCAATACAAGGGTAAATGGGTGTTTGTTAATTATTGGGCTACTTGGTGTCCGCCGTGCCTAGAGGAGGTACCAGATTTTGTGGCGTTATACGATAGCCGCAAGAATAAAGATGTGATGGTGATTGGCGTGGTGTTTGACTACGAAAGCACCAAAGAAGTAAACGACTATGTAGATGATATGCTTATGTCATACCCCATCGTGCTGGGGGATGACGAGGTGGCCAAACAAATTGGCAGCCCAGAGGTGTTGCCAACTACTTATATTTATAATCCACGGGGCGAGCTGGTTAAAACCAAGCGGGGACTAGTCACTAGACAATATTTGGAATCTGTCATAACGGAAGATGGTCGCAAAAAATAAAAGCGCTAGGCAGGCACGTCGATACGTTTGCCTTCCTCATCTAAGATGCTCAGGTCATTTTCATCGGCAAACTGCATGAGTTCTTCGAAACCTTCAGGACTCGCGTTTTTTAAGCGCATATCCACCACTAGACAACGCACCCCCTCTATCACTTCTGGCTTAAGATAGGGGGAATAGCGTAATTTTCGATCTTCGCCAAACGTGGCATAACTACTGCATATGCGGTCTACCCAATCACTGGGGCGAAACGGTTTCC
>JBQTJZ010000032.1:0-3025 GCA_052386615.1 Methylophilaceae bacterium | reverse complement strand
GTGAAGGCAGCATTCCTAGCAGACGTTGCCAGAGGTGTGGTGACATCCCCTTTACTTTCGCCAAGCAGAGCGATTGAACTGCTGGGGACCATGCTTGGCGGTTACAACGTGCAAGCTTTAGTCAGTTTGTTAGACACGGGTATGGCGTCTGAAGCGGCTACAGTCTTGAAAAATACTATTTTAATGTTTGATGCTTTCTATGATGTTGCAGAAAAAGCCAAAACAGGTAATGTCCATGCGAGAAAGCTTATCACTTCTTGGGCGAACGCGGAATGGTTCACTCATCAATCTGCGACGCCCAAAGAAATCAAAGCGGTTGTTTTTAAAGTAGACGGCGAAACCAATACTGATGACCTTAGTCCCGCACAAGAAGCCTGGAGTCGTCCAGATATTCCTTTGCATGCCAAAGCCATGCTGATCAATAAAATGCCTGATGGTCTCAAGACCATTGAAATGCTGAAACAAAAAGGGTTGCCATTGGCTTATGTGGGCGATGTGGTGGGAACAGGGTCGTCACGTAAATCGGCGATTAACTCACTGCAATGGTACATGGGCAAGGATATCCCACATATCCCCAACAAATGCACTGGAGGCGTGATTTTGGGCGGAAAAATCGCGCCGATTTTCTTTAACACAGCAGAAGACTCTGGCGCATTGCCGATTCAATGTGACGTTTCAAAATTGAAAATGGGCGACGTGATCACTATTTTGCCTTACGATGGCAAGGTGCTTGATGATAAAGGCGAACCCGTCACTAGTTTTGAACTTGCACCACTTACCATACTTGATGAAGTGCGTGCTGGAGGCCGTATTCCATTGATTATTGGCCGTGGGTTAACGCACAACGCTCGTCAGTTTTTGGGTTTACCACCCTCTGATTTATTTATTAAACCGATTATCCCAAAAGATACAGGCAAAGGCTACACGCTTGCGCAAAAAATGGTGGGTCGTGCCTGTGGCTTACCAGAAGGGGTGGGTGTCCGTCCGGGCACCTACTGCGAACCTAAAGCCACCACAGTGGGCAGCCAAGATACCACAGGTGGCATGACGCGCGATGAGCTTAAAGAACTTGCCTGTTTGGGTTTTAGTAGCGATTTGGTGATGCAAAGCTTCTGCCATACCGCGGCATACCCGAAACCCGTAGATATCAAACTGCAACACACGCTACCAGATTTTATGGCAACGCGCGGCGGGGTGGTGTTGCGACCAGGGGATGGCATTATCCATTCATGGTTAAATCGTATGTTATTACCTGATACTGTAGGCACTGGCGGCGATTCACATACCCGCTTTCCGATAGGCATTTCTTTCCCCGCCGGGTCTGGTTTAGTAGCGTTTGCTGCAGCGATGGGGGTGATGCCTCTCGATATGCCAGAATCGGTATTGGTACGTTTTAAGGGTAACCTGCAACCAGGCATTACGCTCCGCGATTTAGTGAATGCAATTCCCTATGCGGCGATTCAAAAAGGGGAACTCACTATTGGCAAGCAAGGCAAAAAAAATGTATTTAATGGCAGAATTTTAGAGATTGAAGGTCTACCAGACCTTAAAATTGAGCAAGCCTTTGAATTTGCTGATGCTTCAGCCGAGCGTTCTGCCAATGGCTGTAGCGTGCGCTTGAACAAAGCGCCAGTGGTTGAATATTTGCAATCTAATATTGCATTGCTCGAGAGCATGATAGAGAGTGGTTATGCCGACGCACGTAGCATCCGCAGAAGAATTGAAGGGATGCAAGCATGGTTAGCTGATCCTAAGCTATTAGCGCCTGACGCGGACGCGGAATATGCCTATGTGCTGGAAATTGATTTGAATGAAATCAAAGAACCGCTGGTGGCATGTCCTAATGACCCTGATGATATTAAGCCATTATCAGCTGTGGTGGGAGATAAGATTGACGAAGTGTTTATCGGTAGTTGTATGACGAATATCGGGCATTATCGTGCCGCTGCCAAGGTGTTAGAGGGTGCTACCAATATTCCTACCAGACTTTGGGTGGCGCCGCCCACGCGAATGGACGAAGACCAGTTACGTAATGAAGGTGTTTACGCTGTGTTTGGTGTAGCAGGCGCGCGCACCGAAGTGCCTGGTTGCAGTTTGTGCATGGGTAACCAAGCACGTGTGGCAGATAAAGCCACGGTATTCTCTACCAGTACCCGTAATTTCGATAACCGTATGGGACGCGATGCCCGTGTTTACTTAGGCTCTGCCGAGTTGGCGGCAGTATGTGCCAAGCTCGGCCGCATGCCAACGGTGGCCGAGTATTTGGAAACTGTGGGAGATAAATTGACACAAAATGCAGATAGCATTTATCAGTATTTGAATTTCCATTTAATGCCGGAATATAAAATTTTTGCTGAAAAAGCGAAGAAAACCATCCCGATAGCAGAAGTAGTTTGATCGCTCATAACGTATCAAATTATGATGTTGCTCATGGTGTCTTCTAATTGCAGGGTCAGCTAGCATTTTTTCAAAAACTCAAGCTGCTTAATGGGCGAAAGTACATACCCGCTTTGTTTTTTTTGGCGGGTTTCGTATGGGATACGCTTACTATTGGGCGACAGGTACAGTCAAGCGATCTCATTATTCTATCCGTTTACTTAGGCGCTGCGGCTGCTATTTTGTGGGGGTTGGCGCATCAGTCTAGTCAAACCTCGTCAGACCAACTTAATACTTTACTTGGCGACTCTAGCAAAACGCTTTTGTGGTTGCGATTGCTCCCGGTAAGCTGGCGTGAACCAGCGCCTTATTTTTTGCTGCAATTTTTATATGGCAGTTTACTAAGTGCGCTATTTATTCTTTATTTCAAAAGCGCTAGTCATGGGTTTGCTTTACTGTGGGCGTTGCTGCTGGCATGTATTTTGATTAGCAATGAATTTTTAGAGCATCGTTATCAAAGATATGTCGTCGCTTGGACCATGTTTGGGTTCTGTGCCATTTTGTTGTTTAATTTTGCATTGCCTAGCCTGCTTGGCAGTATCCATTGGGCATGGTTTGTAGTGAGTACTATTTTGGGGGCAGGCTTGAC
>JBQTJZ010000031.1:0-2499 GCA_052386615.1 Methylophilaceae bacterium | reverse complement strand
GTAAAGCGCTCTCAAGATTGATTGAACAATTAAAGGTGCTGGCATGAACTCGCTCCCCGTTTGGCTTCGCGACGGTGCTACCATCGTCACCTGTGTCAAAAAGAGTAAAGTCATGAAAGAAAATTTTCACGAAATTAAACCAATGGCACAAGATGCACTTAAGTATGGTTTATTGCTAGAAGTAAGCGAAGCACAAATGCGCGAAACGCTACATCAACTCATTGAAGAGCTCGTGAACCCTTGTTCGACGGTAACTATAAAAGTTAAAAAAGCACTTGAAAAAATTCATCTCTATTCAGCCAGAAACCCTATTTAACAAGGTCTCTAAGCCAGTTAATTCCATCATGCCGCTCGCAGGTGATGCCCCGTTATCTGGACTCATTCATCCGCCACCACTTTCGCTTTATATTCATATCCCTTGGTGCGTTAAAAAATGCCCGTACTGTGATTTTAATTCGCATGAAAGTCGCGCCGAGATTCCGGAAAAGCGTTATGTGGCCGCGCTTATTATGGATTTAGAGCAATCGGTACCGCGCATATATGGCCGTAAAATCCGCAGCGTATTTTTTGGCGGCGGTACGCCAAGTTTGTTTTCTGCAGCATCAATCAACGAAATTTTAAGTGCGGTCAATATGCTCGCCCCGCTGGATTACGCTGCTGAAGTTACTTTAGAAGCGAATCCAGGTACTGTGGATACCGCACATTTTGCAGGTTACCAACAAGCGGGGATAAATCGCATCTCACTTGGCATACAGAGTTTTAATGCAAACCATTTGCATGCATTAGGCCGCATTCACGATGATAAACAAGCGATTAAAGCGGCAGAATTGGCACTGAATACCTTTGAGCGTGTGAATTTTGATGTGATGTATGCACTCCCCAACCAGACACTGGATGATGCATTACAAGATACCAAACAGGCACTTGTACTTAATCCGGACCATCTTTCTTTTTATCATTTAACCTTAGAGCCAAATACACCGTTTTATCGCACACCACCCAGTGTGCCTGATGCTGACTTAAGTAGCGAAATGCAGGAAAACATCGAGATTTTGCTGGAAGAAAATGGTTTTGAGCATTATGAAACTTCGGCTTTTTGCAAACCAAAAAGCCAGGCACGACACAATCTGAATTATTGGCAATTTGGCGATTATTTAGGCATAGGCGCAGGCGCACATTCCAAACTCAGTTTTCATGACAAAATTACTCGCGAAACGCGTCATAAGCACCCAAAACATTTTATGGAAAATGCCAAAGCTGGCAATGCAGTTGATCATGTCTGGCAAATCACACAAACTGATTTAGGGTTTGAATTTATGATGAACGCGCTACGGTTAACCCACGGATTTGAAATTGGCTTATTTCAGCAGCGCACAGGCCTGCCATGGCAGACAATATCCGCGCGTTTGCTAGAGGCCTCAAATAGAGGCTTTATTACGCATAACCAACAATGGATAAAACCAACGCTGCTAGGTCAACGTTTTTTGAATGATTTATTGGCGCTTTTTTTAGATTAATTAAATTCGTTTCGCGTTTCTAGCACCATAATCAACAATAAAATCTCATCTAGTACCGCTTTGCCAAAACCAGTACGCTCCCCGTTACGGTTATCGGTAATTAAACCACGCAAGTAAACACTGGTCGACTCATCTGGCCACGTAGTCAATAGCTTTTCAATAATATGAGGAAATTCTTCTAAACTTTGCGGAACTACAATAGCAAGTTCTTTTTCCTGCCAAACAGGGGTAATCACGTTAAAAGTTTGGTGTAGCGCTTTGGCATAGTTTTCAAAATCTTCCTGTAGATTTTGCTGCCTGAAAATATCTAATAGGTATAACCAGAGCGTAATCGCCGTTTTTGGTTGCGCACGAATAGCCCACTTAATATGTTCAATCGCTTCATTGGGCTGATTTTTATTCATAAAGGCTTTGGCTTCTTCGAGGATAGAACGCTCGTTGTGCTCTTCCGCTTGGGTATCGGTATCAATCAAAACCGCTTCAGCATTTTGTAACTTGGTTTCTTGCCAAGGTTGGCCAAATTTTAACGCCGCTTCTTCACGCTTAGGTTCAATTTTGAAGGCGCTAGTCAACAGTCTTTGTCGATATTTTTTAAGCCCATAGGCACCTAATAGTACGAGTAAGCCGAGTAAACCAAGCAATAAATAATCTTTGTTAATAGGGTTGAACATAGCGTTCGTTCGTTTTGATACTTCTGCTTGCTGTAGAGGGGATTTATTCTTTGCACTTTCGGTGTCCAAATTTTTAAACACCTTTTTTTGCGGATAGCTTGAGGTTTTATCCAACAAAAGTTTTAAGTCATTTAGCTTGGCTTGCAAAAAAACCAGTTTTTCGTCTAATTTTACCAATTCAACTTTTAGAAATTCATTTCTACTCACCAAAGCATCGTATTCTTGCAGTATTTTTTTTAATATGCCGCTATCTACTGTCTTTGCGGTTTTAATGTTGTAACTCAGGCGTAAATTTTGCGTAGACGTTTTTT
>JBQTJZ010000030.1:0-5943 GCA_052386615.1 Methylophilaceae bacterium | reverse complement strand
ACTGCGATAAAAACAAAAATGAATAGTCGGCTAACCCTACTACAAACCTCGAATATCAACATCAACTACCCGGCTGTAGGCTGTGTTAGTAGTACGTGTCAAACTGTTACCGTTCAAATTACTGGCGTAACGGTTAATACCTTTATCCCATTTGTGCCTTTCTCAGTCACCTTGCCCAGTTTTAGCACTACATTGCCTACCGAGAGTTTAAGTAGCGCTGGCAATAGCTTATGCGATGGCTAAATCTGCTATCGAAGCAGCACCTCAAGAACAATATAAATGACTTTGAAAAATTAAAAAAGAAATGGTGAATTGAATGAAGGCCCTGGTTTTATCTAATGACAACAACGTGATTCAGAAAGTGACTGCATTGGGCGCAATGCACAGCTCTGTGATTCAAGTAATTAGTATGCGAGGTAGCCTGCTGGATGCAATGCAACGCTTGGCAATGAACGCGCCTAATTGGATGATACTGGATTTTTCCAACATTGATATTAATGAATTGGATATGTTGGAAAGATTCAGCCTACAGCATCCTCAAACTGCCTTTATTTTACTATCACAAAATCAATCGCAGGAATTACTATTGCGCGCGATGCGTGCAGGGGTGCGCGAGGTATTGTCATTGCCTATAGACGCTGATGCTTTTAATAAAGCAATTGAACGCACCAAAGTAAAAGTGAGTGGATTATCGAATCGAAATTGCAAAGTGGTTTCTGTCATTGCGTGCAAGGGCGGTAGTGGTACTACGTTTATCGCCACCAATCTGGGCTACGCGCTCGCCGAATCTAACCATAAGAAAGTACTTTTAATAGACCTAAACCCCTATTTTGGGGATGCCGCCTTGTATGTGTCGGAAAAAAAACCATCGGCGACACTATCCGACGTGTGCGCGCAAATTCAGCGGATTGATCCTAGTTTATTAGAGTCATTTCTAGTGCATGTTACCCCAAACTATAGCGTACTTGCGGCATCAGAGGACGCTGCCCATGCTGCCGATATTAAACCAGAGCATATCGAAACCATACTGCAAATAGCACGTAATCATTATGACTTTATTATTTTAGATTTAGGCGGGCAAATCGATGCACATACGGTGCACGCTTTGGATAATTCCGACTTGATTTATCCCGTTTTACAATTGGTGTTGCCGTATATTCGAGATGGCCGCAGGCTACTGGATATTTTTCGTTCGCTTGGCTATCGACGCAACAAAATACAGCTTATTGTCAACCGCTACGAAAAAGGCGGCAGGTTAAGCTTACATGATATGCTAAAAGTACTCGATGCAGATGTCGCGCTTACTATTCCTAATAACTATAACGTTGTGAGCGACTCGATTAATCAGGGCATGCCTATTCTGAAGCTAGCCCGTAACAGCCCTGTTGCTAAGGCTCTGCTGGATTTAGCTAAGAAACTCGTTGAAAAAGATGAAGATTTAACGAGTAAAAAGTCTGTTTTGGGCAAATTATTTGGGCATTGACTGCGAAAATATCAGTGCAAAATTGTGAATTTATAATATTTACTAACTTAATATCAATAGAGTAAGCAAAGGTCAATATGTCACTAAGAGAACGACTTTCCAACCATGACGGGCAAACCCGGCTAGCCAACAATGAACCCGAGTTAGCCAATGGCGCCTATCAGGAACTAAAAAAGAATATTCATCAAACGGTACTTGATAGGATTAACCTCGAGCGATTGCAAAATCATGATGAAGCACAATTAAAACTTGAGCTTTCACTGCTGGTAGAGCGCATTGTTGATGAAGAAAAAATTGCGCTCAATAAAAATGAACGCAGTAACTTATTGCTGGATATCCAACACGAAATGCTTGGCTACGGGCCACTAGAGCCATTGCTGAAAGACCCAAGCATCTCGGATATTTTGGTGAATACCTACAAACAAGTCTACCTAGAACGCAATGGCAGGTTAGAGTTATCTGATATTACTTTTCAGGATAATGCCCACTTACTAAAAATCATCGAGAAAATTGTTTCTCGCATCGGTCGCAGAGTGGATGAATCTAGCCCTATGGTAGATGCTAGGTTGCCGGATGGCTCGCGTGTTAATGCCATTATTCCCCCATTAGCCGTTGATGGCCCGATTCTTTCGATTCGCCGTTTTTCGGTAAATCCACTCTCTATTAATGATCTACTGAAATTCAAGAGTATTACGCCACCAATGGTGCAAATTATTCAAGCGTTGGCACAAGCCAAAGTAAATATTCTCATTTCAGGCGGCACTGGTAGCGGCAAAACCACACTGCTCAATATTATTTCTGGCTTTATTCCAGAAAGTGAACGGATTGTCACTATTGAGGATGCAGCGGAATTGCAAATGCGTCAACCGCATGTCGTCCGACTTGAAACCCGCCCTCCCAATATTGAAGGTAAGGGTGAGGTGACGCAACGTGCTTTGGTTCGCAATGCTTTGCGTATGCGTCCAGATCGTATTATCTTAGGTGAGGTACGTGGGCCTGAAGCCTTGGATATGCTACAAGCCATGAATACTGGGCATGAAGGTTCTTTGGCAACTATTCATGCCAATACTCCGCGCGATGCCATTGCTAGATTAGAGAATATGGTAGGGATGGCAAATGCCAATCTGCCTTCGCGTGCAACTCGTCAGCAGATAGCTTCGGCAATCAGTGTCATCATTCAAGTATCACGTTTAACAGATGGTGGTCGCAAAATTGTTAGTATTCAGGAAATTACTGGGATGGAAGGTGACACCATTACTATGCACGAGGTATTTGCCTTTAAGCAACAAGGCGTGTCTGAAGATCGTAAAGTAAAAGGGCATTTTGTAGCAACTGGTATACGACCACAATTTACCGAGCGTCTGAAAGTCTTTGGTGTGCCAGTACCAGATACCTTGTTCGACCCAACCAAAATTTATGAGTAAGCTAAATTGAGTCTACATTGATGAGGAAGGAAGACTAAATTGGATATTGTTTTTTATGCTTTTGCAATTCTTTTGTTTGCAGCGGTTATTTTCTTAATTGAAAGTGCCTATCTATGGTGGACATCTACCCGTGGCGAAGAAGCGAAGCGGATTGAAAGGCGCTTGCGCCTAATGTCGGCTGGCGCACATGGTAACAACGAACAATTATCTATCCTCAAGCAACGCTTTTTAAGTGAATCTCCAACCGCTGAGCGCTTATTACTTCAAGTACCTCGCATACACAGTCTTGACCGTATTCTTGAACAATCCGATATTGGCTGGTCGGTTGCCAAATTATTCACTTATGTTCTGGTCACATTTATTGTAACCATCTCTCTTTGTAGCTATATGCGCTTCCCAATACTGGTATCCATCGCTATCAGCATTTTGATAGCGTATATCCCTTTTATGCTAGTGTTCCACGCACGAAAAAAACGGATGACACAATTTGAGATACAGCTACCTGAAGTCACTGATTTAATTAGTAGATCTCTACGAGCAGGGCACGCGTTCCCAAGCGCAATACAAATGGTAAGCGAGGAAATGCCTGACCCAGTTGCTACTGAATTCCGCATTACTTTTGACGAGATTAACTATGGGATTGGTATGAATGAGGCTCTACAGAACCTTGCTACAAGAATACCGTTAACCGATTTGCGTTATTTTGTGATTGCGGTGCTTATCCAAAGAGAATCGGGCGGAAATCTAGCTGAGATACTAGGCAATATTAGTAAAATTATCCGTGAAAGACTTAAGTTACTCTCGAAAATTAGAGTGTTATCGGCGGAAGGGAAAATGTCAGCCTGGGTATTAGGCTTGCTACCTTTTGCTGTTGGTGCTGTCATCAGTGTTGTCAACCCTAAATATATGAGTACATTATTTACCGATCCTGTTGGCTTAAAGATGGTTGGGGCGGGGGCAGTAATGATTATCCTTGGTGTGCTTTGGATGCGCAGCATCATTCGGATTCGTGTTTGAATTGAACTACTTGTAGCATATTAACCAGAGGTGACTTTTGTGAGCTATCAACAAATAATTTTTTTAGTCCTCATATTCGCTGCAGCATTCTGCGTAGCAATATTTGCCATGTATATGCTGTCTCCCGACAGAGTACATAGGCGTCTTAATGAAATTAGCGTAGCAAAAAAATCTACTAACATCTACCAAGAAAGTGAATGGGTAGAAAAAGTCGTTAAGGTGATAGGGCCTTTTGCAAAATTATCTATACCAGAAGAGGGTTGGGAAAAATCAGCATTACGTACTCGTTTTATTAACGCAGGATGGCGTCATCAATCCGCGCCTGCCATTTATTTTGCAGTCAAAACTATTTTAGCCATTGGCATCCCAGTTCTAGTGGCATTAGCACTATCGCAACATATTGCTAGCATGAGTCGCAACAGCCTGCTTTTTTTACTATTAGTATGCGCGGCAATTGGGTATTACTTACCTAATGCAGTGCTTTCTCATATGAGAGAGGTTCGTCAGCGTGAGATTTTTGAAAATTTTCCTGATGCACTAGATTTGCTCACAGTGTGTGTGGAGGCAGGGCTAAGTTTAGAACAGGCATTAACCAAAGTGGCTTCTGAGATGCAATTAAAAAGCGTTATATTAAGTCATGAGCTTCAATTAGTTTTGCTAGAAATGCGTGCTGGATTCTCCAAAGAAAAGGCATTAAGAAATCTCGCACTCAGGACTGGGGTAGAAGACATAGATACGCTGGTTGCGATGCTAATACAGTCCGAGCGTTTTGGTACCAGCATGGGAGATTCATTGCGCGTGCACTCGGAAAATTTACGGTCTAAAAGACAATTCCGTGCAGAAGAAGCGGCCGCAAAAATTGCTCTCAAACTTTTATTCCCATTAATATTTTTTATATTTCCCACCTTATTGCTGGTGCTGCTGGGTCCAGCATTCATTCAAATTTACCGTGTCTTGCTACCTACACTGGCAGGAACAAATTAATAACCGCTTAACTATGATGACCTTTGGAGGCCTTATTATGAAAAATAATCTAAAACTACTTTCTCTTATCTTCGCAGCCAGTGCTCTCGCCAGTTGCAGTACAGCACAAAAAAGCGCCAAAATTGAGATAGCTCCCATGCCAGTAAAAGTTAGTCATGGCGGCGAATCTGCAATGAATCAGTACAAGCTTGGTCGACACTTTCAAAATACACAGCAGCTTGATGAAGCATTTTTAGCCTATCAAAAAACGCTGGCACTAGATCCAACTAATGCGCAAGCTGCGACCGCAATGGCTGTGTTGCACGCTGAGCGTGGCAACTATCAAACGAGTATTGCACAGTTAAGACAACTGTTAGAAAAAGCCCCTAACAACGCTTCGCTTTATAATAACTTAGGCTATGTATATTATCTCAATGGAAATTATGAGGAGGCTGTGATTGTGCTCGATAAAGCGATTGCCCTCGATCATACTAATATTCATGCGCTTAATAACATGGGAGCTACTTTTAATAAACTAGGACATACAGAACGCGCCCTAAATTATATTGCCTTAGCAAAGTCCATCAAGACTGGGAAAATTAGAACCGCTAAGGATGATGTTTCCGAGATTGCTAGCGATACTGCTTTAGTTGCCTCGCCAGATACTTTTCAACAGCCAGTTACTAACTTAGCTGTTGTAGAGACTCCTCCAGCGACGGAAATCAAGCAATTAAGTTCAGGGATCTACGAGGTTACGCAATTAGTGAATAAGCCTCAACCAGCGCAATCGGATTCTGCTGGAATAGTAGTTGCTCAACAACAAGTTGCACCAGTCAATGAACTAAAAATAGCCGAATCAGGCGGAGTGTCCTACAAAGTTCATCCGCTCATCAGCAAGGTTTTTGATGAGAGTGCGCTGGCTTCAGTAAGTAATCCAGAATTAAGCAATAAATCATACTTGCTTGAAATTGTAAATGGAAACGGGGTTAGAGGCTTTGCTAGAAAAGTAAGTGAGGCGCTGTCCGAGATGGGACTAACTCAGCCACAGCAACTTGC
>JBQTJZ010000029.1:0-11152 GCA_052386615.1 Methylophilaceae bacterium | reverse complement strand
GAATATCGCAGTGATTGATTCCATTCAAACCGTGTATTCCGAGGCACTGCAATCCGCGCCAGGTTCGGTAGCACAGGTGCGCGAATGCTCGGCGCAGTTCACGCGCCTTGCCAAGCAACTTGGTATTACCGTGATTCTGGTGGGCCATGTCACCAAAGAGGGTTCGCTCGCAGGTCCGCGTGTGCTGGAGCACATTGTGGATACAGTGTTGTATTTTGAAGGTGACCAGAATTCTTCTTTCAGGTTGATTCGCGCTTTCAAAAACCGCTTTGGCGCGGTGAATGAACTGGGCGTGTTTGCTATGACAGAGAAGGGTTTGCGCGAAGTGACTAACCCATCAGCATTGTTTTTATCGCACCACGAAACACCAGTGGCGGGTAGTTGCATCACGGTAACGATGGAAGGCACGCGTCCGTTATTAATTGAGATTCAGGCGCTGGTAGATGCAAGCCATGCGATGAATCCGAAAAGACTCTCTGTCGGTTTGGAGCAAAATCGCATCGCCATGTTGCTTGCAGTGTTGCATCGTCACGCTGGTGTGGCATGTTTTGATCAAGATGTGTTTATTAACGCAGTGGGTGGAGTAAAAATTAGTGAGCCAGCGACCGATTTAGCGGTACTTTTATCCATTGTTTCTTCTTTTAAAAACAAATCATTAGAGAGTAAACTTATCGTGTTTGGTGAAGTTGGTTTGGCAGGCGAAGTGCGCCCAGTGCAAGGTGGGCAAATGCGCTTGAAAGAAGCGGCAAAACTGGGGTTTACCAAAGCCATTATCCCCAAAGCGAATGCGCCAAAAAGTAAAATTGATGGCATGGAAGTGTTTGCGGTGGAGCGGTTAGCGCAGGCGCTGAATAATATAAGAGAGAGGTAAGTTTAATCTATACAGAAATCGTATGCTTTGTATTCATTATTTCCACACCTTGGCTGGGCAGGAAGTATTCAATCAGCAGTGTGAATAGAGCGATAAAAATTCCCACAAAGAAGGCTGTCCAAAACCCCGAAAGTTTGAAGCCATTAACCAGCTTGGCGACCAGCATAATCATCAGCGCGTTTACCACCAAAACAAATAGCCCTAAGGTGACGATAGTGAGCGGAAAGGTGAGAATGAGCAGAATAGGGCGTAGTACGGCATTGACAAAGCCCAGCACCAGCGCTGAAATAAGCAACGATGACTTGCTAGAGAACTTGATGCCGTTAAACAGATAACTGGCGACCCAAAGTGAGAGACTCATCATTGCCCAGTGGATGAGAAAGTCGGATAAATGTGGGTTCATTTTAATGGTTTCAGAAAGAATTAATCAATTGGTTGGCCGCGCTTACGCCACTGCGCACCGCGCCTTCTATGGTGGCAGGATAATCTGCATAGGTATAATCCCCTGCAATGAATAGATTTGGGTAAAGCGTACTATTCGCTGGCCTAGGCAAACTCACATTACAGGAAAAAGTTGCCCGTTTTTCTGCAATGACCTGATGCCACAGTGGTTTTTTCAACACAGGAAAAGTTTGGCTTAACTCTCTTGCCACTTTTAGCGCAAGCGCTTCATGCGTCAGTTTTTGATGTTTACCCTCTGTACTAATAATTACCGCCATTAAGCCATGCTGGCCACATAAAGTACCACGATCAAATATCCACTGACCCGTTGCGCTGGTAAGGCCCATCATCGGTTTTGGAAGTTTGATGTGATTGGGATATTGCAAATAGATGGTGACAATCGGCTGATGTTCGTAGCTTTCCGTCGTTTCGGCAATGTTACTAAGTTTAGGCAAATCGGCGACGATATTTTTGAATCGCACCGCAGAGGTAGCAATAATCACATGACTAAATTCGGATTCCCCTTTTTTAGTTGTTACGCTAAAGCCATTTGCACTTGGTTTAATGGCTTTTACACGATGGTTTGTAAGGAGTTTACCCTGTCGTGCTTGCAAATAGCGTGTGATTGGTTGCGACAATATTTGTGATAAATCCAATTTGGGTAGCAATAAATCGCTATTCGATTTTTGATGACTAAAGGCGTCTTTAAGGATATTTAAAAATACCTTACTACTCGCTGTCTGGATGGGGGTGTTCATCGCAGATAAACAAAGCGGCTCCCACAGCAGATGAATGACTTGAGCTGATTGGCGTTGCTTCTCCAAATAATACTGAAGCGGCTCATCCGCAGCAATTTGGTAGTCACATCGCCTCATTTTAACCATCAATCTAACGACAGAGAACCGTTCACCCACACTAAGCCCTTTGCAACAACAAAAGCCTATCAGCAGATTAAAAGGATGAGGTAGATATGCCAGCGCAGAGAATCTAAAAGCCAGCTTTCCACTGGGTGCAAGTGATTCCAGCATCAGCGGAGTGCGCAGGAAAGCCTGTTCTTCGCGAATACCTATTTGATCAAGTAACTTTAAGGTTTCGCGATAGGCTCCTAATAAAATATGCTGCCCATTATCCAACTGAACAATTTGGCTATTGAATTCAATAGCCAGACTACGTGCGCGGCCGCCAAGCTGCGAGCCAGCCTCAAACAGTGTAGTTTGTAACCCTTTTTCTGCTAACTTGGCCGCCGCCGCTAAACCAGCAACACCGCCTCCAATAATCGCTACATTATTTTTAGTATTAAGCATATTTAAAATAGGCCCTTAACGCTAATATGAATTTTCGAACGGGTGGAATCGAAATTTTGTGACTAAGCACTTTTTCTGCACCATCTGCTTTAATTTCACGCAACAAAGTGCGATAAATTGCCGCCATCATTAACCCAGTGCGTTGTTGTTTGGCATCTTCGACTGGTAATTCGCGCAAAGCTTTGTCGTAAAAATCTTCTGCCCGCTCAATTTGATGCTCAATCAGTGCTTTAACTTGGGCGGACTGTCTATTTTTTAATACATCTTCCTCTGAAACACCTGCTTTTCTCAATTCATCTAAGGGCAAATAAATACGATCTCTGCGCGCGTCTTCACCCACATCGCGAACAATATTCGTCAACTGAAACGCCATGCCTAAATCATGCGCGTATTTCAGGGTTTTACGGTTTTTGAATCCAAAAATCTGTGCCGCGAGTAGTCCAACAACACTAGCGACACGATAACAGTAAAGCTGTAGCTGCTTAAAATCTTCGTAACGATTGTATTTGATGTCCATTTCCATACCATCAATAATCTCAAGAAAGTGCTCCTGCGCAAGGTTAAACTGGACAATCACCGGTTGTAAAGCGAAACTCACGGGATGTTGCGGCTGGTCCGCATAAAGATTATTGAGCTCACTGCGCCACCAGTTAAGCTTGATTTGTGCCACGCTGTAGTCGCTGCATTCATCTACCACATCATCTACCTCTCGACAAAACGCATAAAGTGCAGTCATTGCATCTCGTTTATCTTTGGGTAAGAAAATGAAACTAACCGTGAAGCTGGAACCGCTCTGTTTGACTTTTTGTCTACAGTATTGCTGTGGTGTCATGCTTTACTTGAGCAACAATGCTTTAAGTAAAATAAGCGGCCAATCCCAAGCTTTAAGCGTCGGGCGATGCTTAAATATATCGCCTCTTACGTTTTTGAGCTTGTAGATGATTTGCTCGCCGCCGCCAATAATCATGCGCATTTCCAAGCCGATACGCCCTGGTAAAATATGCTCTAAAGGCTTACCTTCTTTCAACATCGCCTCTGCACGTTCTAGGTTAAACAGCATGAATTTTTCCCAGTCCATATTCACGTGCTGTGCAGCAATTTGTGCTTCGCTCACACCAAATTGTTGCATTTCGTCTTGACATAAATAAACGCGGCTTGGGTGATAAGTGCTTTCAAAATCGATTGCAATATCTTGATAAAAATTAATCAACTGTAAGGCGGTGCAGATTTTATTCGAATAAATTAAATTTTCATGCGTCGCTTTACCAAATAAATGTAGAAGCAGTGCGCCTATCGGATTTGCGGAGCGGCGGCAATAGTCTAAAAGCTCAAAAAAATTGGCATAGCGGGTTTTGGTCACATCTTGGCTAAACGCATCAACCAAATCATAAAAAGGCGTCAAAGGCAGGTGGTATTTACTCACCATGCTGCCGAACTCTTTAAAAAAGACAGATTTTGTCGACTTGTTGTCACGCAGGAGATCGAGTTGATGTCTATACCCTTGTAGCATGGCCAGCCTTTTATCTGGCTTGTGATGGCCTTCATCTGCAAAATCATCCGCCTGCCTTGCAAACGTGTAAATGAGTGATATGGGATGCCGTAAGTGCTTGGGTAGTATCAGCGAAGCCACTGGAAAATTTTCGTAATGCTGCTGCGCGATTGCGACATTTTCTTCAGTGTTGTTTAGTATATTGGGATGATGCATCATAGGGTGAAGTATGCCATAAAATAACAATTTTCATATAGGCGAAGCCGCTAGATAGCGTTGAACTTGCGTTACAATAAGTGTTCAACTTGAGGTGAGCATATGTTTGGTATTATTGGCGGCACTGGGCTTACCCAGCTGGATAATTTAATGATTGCGCGGCGTCAAATCGCCCGAACTCCTTATGGCGATGCCTCACAGCCGCTTGTATTTGGCGAACTGGCAGGGTGTGAGGTGGTGTTTTTGGCACGGCACGGCGGCGGACACACCATTCCACCGCACTCGGTCAATTACCGCGCCAATATTTGGGCGCTGCATTCAGTTGGCGTAAAAAATTTATTAGCGATTGCCACAGTGGGGGGTATTGCTAAAAACTTGGCCGCAGGCGATATTGTATTGCCGCACCAAATTATCGACTATACCTATGGGCGCAACAATACTTACCACGATGGCATTGAGCTACCTGTCATGCATATTGATTTTACTGAGCCATATTCCAGCCAATTGCGGCAAAGCTGCAAAACTGCCGCCGGTAATCTGCAACAAACCCTACATGATCATGGTGTATACGCTTGCGTACAAGGTCCGCGACTTGAGACCGCGGCAGAGATTAATCGCTACGAGCATGATGGCGCCAGCATTATCGGAATGACTGGCATGCCCGAAGCTGCACTAGCGCGCGAACTCAGCTTACCCTATGCAGCGCTTTGCCCAGTGGCTAATCAAGCAGCAGGACGCGGCGATAGCACGCATGGCATTCAATATGAAACCATGATGACTAGGTTAGAACTTACCATGCAAAAAATTCGTGCTTTAATTGAGGAAACTGTCAGCGTGCATCGGGACACTTAACAGGTTAGAAAATATGGCCATCAAAACCGTTTTACGCATGGGCGACCCCATTTTGCTAGAAAAAGCGCAACCAGTGACGCAATTTGATACGCCAGCGTTACACATGTTAATTGAAGACATGCGAGACACCATGGAAAGCATGAATGGCGCCGGTATTGCCGCACCGCAAATTGGGGTGAGCCTGCGGGTCGTGATATTTGGCGTCGGTCATAACTCTCGCTACCCAGATGCGGAACAAGTCCCTTACACCGTATTGGTTAACCCTGAACTAATGCCTAATGGAAACGAGATGGAAGAGGGATGGGAAGGCTGTTTATCGGTGCCAGGAATGCGCGGAATCGTGCCCCGCTATTCCCATTTACATTACAAAGGCTATGATCCATTTGGTAACATCATTGATCGCGAGGTAAGCGGCTTTCATGCACGCGTAGTACAGCATGAATGCGATCATCTAGAGGGCATTCTGTACCCGATGCGCATCGTCGACTTAACCCATTTTGGCTATATCGATGCACTTTTTCCTGGTCAAGATATTCAAGACGACTAAATTGTTTGCTATAATGCCGCCTGTTTTAGGAAGAGTGGCAGAGCGGTTTAATGCTACAGTCTTGAAAACTGTCGTGGGTTCACCCCCACCGTGAGTTCGAATCTCACCTCTTCCGCCAGTTGCCCCCTATGCCGCTCCGAGCGTTAATAGCCAGACGGCATTTTTATTAGCCTAATTTTAAGGATTATTCATGAGTCAAATCGTTTTAGAACATAACCCATCAGAAGAGAAACTGAAGTCATTGGGCGTTGCAAGCTGGTCAATCTGGGAGTGTGCACCTTCTACTTTTCCGCTGGATTTTGGCATGACAGAAAGCGCCTATTTGCTTGAAGGCGAGATTCATGTAACTCCACAAGGCGGCGAAAAAGTAGTGATTAAAGCCGGTGATTTTGTGGTGTTTCCTAAAGGGATGAAATCGATGTGGACCGTTGTTTGACCTTTGCGCAAACACTATAAACATTCTTAATGGATAGCGCTTGATTTAAGTAGCAGGTGGAATAGAATAAAAACCTAGCAGATGCTAGGCTTTTTTGTTTTTGAGAGGAGCACATCATGGAAATTAAAGTAGAAAAACCCGATGCAGCTAAATTGGCTGCGTTGGGAGTGAAAAATTGGCCCACCTGGTCCAAAGAAGTTTCTACCTTCCCGTGGAGCTATAACTCGCAAGAAGTTGCCTATATTTTGGAAGGAGAGGTCACAGTAACCCCAAAAAACGGTGGTACACCGGTAAGCTTTGGCGTGGGAGATCTGGTCACGTTTCCTGCAGGGCTGTCTTGTACATGGGAAGTAAAAAAAGCGTTGCATAAGCACTATCAATTTAGTTAGCTTGAAATAAACGAACCGAAGAATTACACGGGGAAAATAAATATGGTTTATGTGGATGGTTATGTTTTGCCGCTAGCTGAGGCTGGGATTGCAACTTATCAGGCAATAGCGCAGAAAGCAGGTGAAATTTGGATGAAGCATGGCGCGCTTGCCTACAAAGAGTGTATTGCAGAGGACATGGATTCAGAGTGGGCGAAAGATTCTTTCCCTAAGGCGGTAAATGCTGCTAACAATGAAACCGTTGTTTTTGCGTTTATTATTTTCAAATCAAAAGCGCATCGAGATGAAGTCAATGCAAAAGTTCATCAAGATGCAAGCATGGCTGGTTTGTGTGATGAAACTAACATGCCGTTTGATATTCAGCGCATGATATACGGTGGTTTCACCACTATTGTCGATTTGTAATTTCATAGTTGCGCCAAGCTTTGTTGAATTGTTTGCAATTGCGTTTCAGTGAGCGCATTGTTTTGCTTGGCTGAAATAAGGAAGCTATCTTCTGCACGATTGCCCAAGGTGTTGATTTTTGCGTTATGTAAATCCACCCCTTGCTGCAAAAATATGAACGCGATATTGGCAAGCAAACCCGGACGGTCCCCTGTAACGATATCCAGCATATGGTAAATGCTCCCTGTGTCATTGTAGAATCGTATTTGGGTGTTAATGGGCATATGCTTCACTTGACGGTGAATGCGACCCTGTAAGGGGAGCTCTAAAGGCACCATAGACTGTATTTTCTCCGCCAGTTCTACTTCAATATATTTTAATAATCCACTGTAACTAACAGATTTACCAGATTGATCTAAAACAATAAAAGTATTTAGTACATAGCCATGCATGGTCGTGTAAATTTTCGCCTGCCCGATGTTATAAGCGATACGATCAAAAAAGTTGCAAATACGCGCAAATAGATCATCTTGGTCACGTGCATAAATCATCACTTGTATGCCGTCGCCACTTGGGCTAAGGCGTGCACGTACGATAGGTTGTTTGGTAAACACATGCGGTGTGAGTAAGCGGCTTTGCCAAGTAATTTCGTCGCTGGTGTAGCGCACAAAATAAGCCTCTCCCACATTTTGCCAAAGCGCTTGGTAGAATTGTGGCTGTAAGCCATATTTACTAAGTTTATGAGCCGCTTCTTGTTGACGTGCCTCTATCGCTTGTTTAACACTAAATGGAGCATCGTTAATCACGCGACGAGTTTCAACAAACAGGCTTTCCAGCAAGCGCGATTTCCAAGCATTCCAAACCACAGGGCTGGTTCCGCGAATATCTGCCACAGTAAGTAAATATAGGGCAGTTAGCCGAGTTTCGTTTTTAACAAATTTAGCAAACTGCTCAATAACAGCCGGGTCTGATAAATCTGATTTCTGTGCCGTTTTAGACATTTGTAAATGGGCGTCTACCAGCCAAGTTACCAAGGCGGTATCCTGCTTGGTTAAACCGTGTAGTCTGCAAAAACGTTTAGCATCTATGGCGCCCAAAGTAGAGTGATCACCGCCACGCCCTTTCGCGATATCGTGGAATAGGGCTGCGATATAGAGCAAATGTGGTTTGTCGAAAGTGGAAAACAATTGACTGCATAATGGGAACTCATGCTTGAGTTCTGGTTTGACAAAGCGACGCAGATTAGCGAGTACATTGAGAATGTGCTCATCAACGGTATAAACATGGAATAAATCATGCTGCATTTGCCCAATAATTTTGCCGAAAGCTGGAATATATTGCCCTAAGATGCCGTAACGATTCATGCGTCGTAAGCTATGATTCACGCCATTAGGCTGCGATAAAATATTGATAAATAACTGCTTATTTTCTTCTGCTTTGCGAAATTGTGGCGTTACCAACTTTCTAGCTAATTGCAGTTGACGTAATAACTGAGGTCCTAACCCATGCAGCTGCGGCAATTGTTGCAACAGTAAAAAACACTCTAGAATTGCGCTAGGGCTTTGCTCAAATAGTTTATGATTGCTAGCCTCTAGCAGATTGTGGTGAGTGTCAAAGCGGTCATTAATCGTCACTCTAGCTTGCGTCGAGGCCAGGTTTTCAGCAAACGATTTTAATATGATTTCATTGATCAAACTGATATATCTGACACTATGATAGTAACGCTGCATGAGTTGCTCACTTGCGCGCCTGTGCTCGGTGTTGATTAAGCCCAGCTCAGTTGCTAACTCATTTTGAAAATCAAACAACAATCTATCTTCGCGGCGCTTAGCCAAGTAATGCAAACGAATACGTAATGTTTGCAGGTTACCCTCATGCCGCTTAATGTCGCGTAACTCTTCCTGACTAATGATTTTATTTTTTGCTAATTCAGGCCAGCATTTACCCAGTTTTTGGCTCTGTGCCAGCCATAAAATCATATGCAAATCGCGCAAGCTACCGGGACTTTCTTTAATATTAGGTTCTAGACTGTAGGCGGTATCATTGAATTTCGCGTGGCGGTTATCTTGCTCACGTGTTTTAGCCGCCAAAAATTGGCAGGGGTCTAATTGCTGCTGATGTGCTGCCAAAAACGTTGCGTAGCGTATCTTGCTACCGCACAACAGACGCGCCTCTAGTAAATTAGTTTGTACCGTTACATCGCGCTGTGCCTCACTTAAGCATTCTTGCAAATTGCGTACGCTATGGCCTACATTCAGCCCTATATCCCAAAACACGCCAATTAGCGCCTCTATTTCTTGATTCTGGCTATCCGAAACCTGCTCGGGGATCAAAATAAGCAAATCAATGTCAGAGTAAGGGTACAGCTCTTGGCGGCCAAAACCGCCCACGGCAATTAAACAGATATGCTTATTTAACTTGGCCTCGAGCCAAATTTTTTGCAATAAGTGCTCAATCAGTTTGGTGTGTGTTTTTAATAATTGTGCAGTATTCTTATGGGTGAAGAAAGCTTGTTCTAATGCTTGCTGTTGCGCTTTTAAGCCATTGCGCCAGCTTTGCACCATCAGCTTGGAGTTGATTGGCTTGGGCGAACTCTGCTTAAGCGTTGTCATCGATGTAGACAATGAGGAGTTAGCAAAATGCAGGTGTAGCAGGAGAGCCAGCAGAAAGCGTTAACACCTCAAAACCAGTTTCCGTGACCAATACGGTGTGCTCCCATTGTGCTGATAAGCTGCGGTCTTTAGTCACAATCGTCCAGCCATCGGGCATTTGTTTGATGTCGCGTTTACCCGCGTTAATCATGGGTTCAATCGTAAAAATCATCCCTGTTTTTAGTTTGACGCCAACCCCCGGTTTTCCGTAGTGCAACACTTGCGGCTCTTCATGAAATCTTTTGCCAATACCATGGCCGCAAAACTCGCGCACCACGCTGTAGCCATTTTTCTCGGCAAAAGTTTGAATGGCGTGACCAACATCACCCAAAGTGGCTTCAGGCTTTACCATGCGAATACCGATCCACATAGCTTGGTAGGTAATATCACATAGCCGCTTCGCTTGAATCGAGGTTGCGCCAACATTAAACATGCGCGAAGTGTCACCATGGTAGCCATCTTTAATTACAGTAATATCAATATTTACAATATCGCCATTTTTCAGCACTTTATCGCCTGGTACACCATGGCAAATCTGGTGATTCACCGACGTGCAAATCGACTTAGGATAAGGCATATGACCATCTGGCGCATAATTTAAGGGGGCAGGAATCGCTTGCTGTACGTCTACAATGTAATCGTGACAAAGCTGGTCGAGTTTTTCTGTGGTTACGCCATGCACCACAAAAGGCGTAATATAATCAAGTACTTCGCTTGCAAGCTTACCCGCAGTGCGCATTTTTGCGATATCATCGGTGCTATGAATGCTAATGGTCATAATGTTTTGAAATTATTAGCTTTTAGATTGAATTTGAATCGAATGTTTGCTATTATACGCGCCGCTAAGCAAGTGTTTGATTATTCGCTAGCAAATTAATAAAAAATTACTGCATCGCCCCGTACAGGGTGTCTAAACAAATAGATGTTGTTGGGCGTATGCAATTTTAACCCTTACATGGAGTATTAAAATGTCTGTAACTATGCGTCAGATGCTTGAGGCCGGCGTTCACTTTGGTCATCAAACCCGTTATTGGAACCCGAAAATGGCAGAATACATTTTTGGCGACCGTAACAAAATTCATATTGTTAATCTTGAAAAAACCTTGCCACTGTTTGAAGATGCACAAAAATACGTACGCACTTTGGCAGCGAATAAAGGCCGTATTTTATTCGTAGGCACTAAACGCCAAGCCCGTGAAATCATGAAAGAAGAGGCCGCGCGTGCAGGCTGTGCTTACGTGAATCATCGTTGGTTAGGCGGTATGCTCACTAACTTTAAAACTGTTAAACAATCGATTAAACGCTTAACCGACTATGAAACCATGTTGCAAGATGGTAGCCTGGATAAATTCGGTAAAAAAGAAGCTTTGGGTTACAAGCGCGAAGTGGAAAAACTTGAACGTTCCATCGGTGGCATTAAAGAAATGGGCGGCTTGCCAGACGCTATTTTCATTATCGACGTAGGTCACGAACATGGCGCAGTAACGGAAGCGCAAAAATTGGGTATTCCAGTGATTGGCGTGGTGGATACCAATAACTCACCGGATGGCATTGCCTATGTCATTCCAGGTA
>JBQTJZ010000028.1:0-6076 GCA_052386615.1 Methylophilaceae bacterium | reverse complement strand
CAGCGAGCGAACAATATCTGCAGGTAAGAAGTCTTCGCATATTGCGTAGCCTTGATCACAAAGACTGTTGATCATGGTATCGAGTGGTTGTGTATCAGAGGTCATTAGCCGTGCATTATAACAGCGCTTGTTCGCACATCGGTCGTTTGCGTATAGGGCTGCAATCAGCTAAAATTGCGCCTTCATGCAATAGGCGGTTAGCTCAGTTGGTTAGAGCACTTGGTCGACATCCAAGGGGTCAGCAGTTCGAGTCTGCTACTGCCTACCAAAATTTTTAAGAGAGGTTTATGCCAGTCATTCGTTTGCCAGATGGTTCACAACGCACGTTCGATGCGCCCATTACGGTAGCGGATGTGGCGATGAATATCGGTGCGGGGTTGGCAAAGGCAGCGCTGGCAGGCAAGGTGAACGATAAAATCGTCGATACCAGTTATGTCATTGAATCGGATAGTGATTTAGCGATTATTACTGACAAAAGCGCTGAAGGCTTAGACATTATTCGTCACTCCACAGCGCATTTATTGGCTTACGCGGTGAAAGAACTTTTTCCGGATGCGCAAGTAACCATCGGCCCTGTGATTGACAATGGCTTCTATTATGACTTTTCATACAAAAGAGCATTTACACCCGAAGACTTAACCACTATTGAAAAGAAAATGGTTGAGCTGGCCAAAAAAGATGAGCCAGTAACACGCAAAGTACTGCCACGCGATGAGGCAGTGGCTTATTTCAAAAGTATTAACGAACATTATAAAGCAGAGATTGTTGCGTCGATTCCCGCCAACGAAGACGTTTCACTGTATTCTGAAGGAGCATTTACCGACCTTTGTCGAGGTCCGCACGTACCGAATACTGGCAAACTTAAAGCATTCAAACTCATGAAGCTCGCAGGCGCTTATTGGCGCGGCGATAGTAATAACGAGATGTTGCAGCGTGTATATGGAACGGCTTGGCGCAACAAAGAAGAACTGGATGCCTATCTGTTTCAGTTGGAAGAAGCAGAAAAGCGCGACCATCGTAAATTGGGTAAACAGCTTGATTATTTTCATATGCAAGATGATGCGCCCGGCATGGTGTTCTGGCATCCGCGCGGTTGGGCGATTTGGCAAGAAGTTGAGCAGTATATGCGCCAAATGTTTCTTGATTTTGGTTATCAGGAAGTTCGTACGCCTACTATACTGGATAAAACTTTGTGGGAAAAATCAGGACACTGGCAAAATTATCGTGACAACATGTTCGTGACCTCATCTGAAAATCGTGATTACGCGGTTAAACCGATGAACTGCCCTGGCCATATCCAGATTTTTAATAGTGCTTTACATAGCTACCGTGATTTGCCGCTACGTTTGGCCGAGTTTGGTTCTTGTCATCGCAATGAGCCATCAGGTGCATTGCACGGTTTGATGCGTGTGCGTGGTTTTACGCAGGATGATGCGCATATTTTTTGTACGGAAGCGCAAATTGAATCTGAAGTCGCAGATTTTATCAAAATGCTTTACAAAGCCTATGAAGACTTTGGGTTTAATGAAGTGTTGGTGAAGCTGTCGACTCGCCCAGAAAAGCGTGTGGGCAGCGATGAAACGTGGGACAAAGCGGAAATCTCGTTGGCTAATGCCCTTAATGAAAATAATTTGGCGTTTGACGTGCAGCCAGGCGAAGGGGCTTTTTACGGCCCAAAAATTGAATTTACACTTAAAGATTCGCTGGGTCGTTTATGGCAATGCGGTACTATTCAGCTCGATTTTAACTTGCCTGAACGTTTGGGGGCAGAGTATGTGGCAGAAGACAACTCACGTCAACGTCCGGTAATGTTGCACCGTGCAATTGTAGGTTCGATGGAGCGCTTCTTAGGCATTTTAATCGAAAACTTTGCGGGTGCGATGCCGGTTTGGTTAGCTCCAGTGCAAGCGATGGTGCTTAATATCTCAGATTCGCAATCGGCATATGTGTCACAAGTAATTGAAACTTTGAAGAAAAATGGCATTAGATGCGATTTTGACTTGAGAAATGAGAAGATTACCTATAAAATACGCGAACATAGCTTGCAGAAGATGCCTTACCTGCTAGTGGCGGGTGAGCGAGAAATGCAAGCGGGTCATGTGGCCGTGCGTACCAGAAAAGGCGAAGACTTAGGTTCTATGCCCTTGCAGGCGTTCATCGAGCGCGTAAAAGCAGACATAGTAGCCAAAGCTTAGTCCATTCTACTGGCAAGCGCGGCTGTTTTATTTAGGAGATAGTTATAGCTCAAGACAAAGATACAAGAATCAATGGTGACATTACCGCACCACAAATACGATTAATCGGTGTGGAAGGTGAGCCTCTCGGTATCATGAGCTTGAAAGAAGCGTTTGCCAAAGCCGAAGAAGTGGATATTGATCTTGTAGAAATTGCACCTAATGCAGAACCGCCCGTGTGCAGGTTGATGGATTACGGCAAATTTAAATACGCTGAAAGTAAGCGCTTGCATGAGCAAAAATTAAAACAAAAACAGGTTCAAATTAAAGAAATTAAGTTTCGTCCTGGCACAGACGATGGCGACTACAACATCAAGGTGCGTAATATTATTCGTTTTTTAGGCGAAGGCGACAAAGCCAAAATCACTTTGCGTTTTAGAGGGCGAGAGATTACGCATCAGGAGTTTGGCTTGGCTTTATTAAAGCGCGTAGAAGCAGATTTGGTTGAGCATGCGGTGGTTGAGCAGTTTCCTAAAATGGAAGGTCGCCAGATGGTGATGGTGTTAGCCCCTGCTAAAAAAGTGACGACCAAAGCAAGCAAAGAAAAAAGTACTGAAAAAACAGTAGAAAAAATAGCAGAAAAAACACAATAAGTTTTTTGAGTGATACGGCTAAAAATGGCATGCCCAAGCACTCTTAACCACTCTTAAGGAGAAAAAAATGCCAAAAATGAAAACAAAGAGCAGCGCCAAAAAGCGCTTCAAGTTCTTAGGAAATGGCAAAGTGAAGCGTACGCATTCACATTTGCGCCACATTTTGACCAAAAAGACCACCAAGCAAAAGCGTAAATTACGCGGCACGGCAATCATCTCTGCAACCGACGTCAAGCGTGTTCGCGCCATGATGCCAACCCAATAAGGAGACTGACATGCCTAGAGTAAAACGTGGTGTCATTGCCCGCGCAAGACATAAAAAAGTATTAAACGCCGCTAAAGGTTATCGTGGTCGTCGTAAAAACGTTTATCGCATAGCAAAACAGGCGGTAATGAAGGCAGGTCAATATGCTTACCGTGACCGTCGTCAGAAAAAACGTCAGTTCCGTGCTTTGTGGATTGCACGTATCAACGCTGGTGCACGCGAGTGTGGGCTAACTTACAGCCGCTTCATGAATGGCTTGAAAAAGTCAGCGGTAGAAGTAGATCGCAAAGTGCTAGCAGATTTAGCTGTGTTTGATAAAGTGGCTTTTGCAAAATTCGTAGATATTGCAAAAACTGGTTTAGCTGCTTAAGTTGTAAGGATTAAAAAAAGAGGCTGCGGCCTCTTTTTTTGTGCACATTCAATCATTTACGTTAAGCCTCGAGGTTTTAAGTTAAAATAAGATATGATCAATTTAAATCACTTAATTGCAGAAGCCGAAGCCGATTTTGACAGGTGTGGCGACATGCCTACCTTAGAAAATTCGAAGGCAAAGTATCTTGGTAAAACAGGGGTGTTAACCGAGGCACTCAAAGGCTTAGGTAAATTATCTACCGAAGAGCGCCCAGCCGCAGGGGCTGCCATTAATGTGGTGAAGCAAGCTATTGAAGCTGCGCTAAACAACCAGCGTGAGGTAATTTTAAACGCAGCGCAGGCGCAGCAATTGGCAAATGAGTCGCTCGACATTACACTGCCTGCGCGTGCGCAATCCAAAGGTGGTTTGCATCCGGTGACGCTTACTTTGCAACGTGTTGAGCAATTGTTTCATTCCATTGGATTCGATATAGCGACTGGGCCAGAAATTGAGACGGATTTCTACAATTTTACCGCGCTCAATATCCCAGAAAATCATCCTGCACGTGCCATGCACGATACGTTTTATGTAGATGAAAAGCATGTACTTCGCACGCATACCTCGCCGGTACAAGTGCATTACATGGAAAACAAGGCGCCACCACTTAAGATTATCGCACCAGGTCGCGTTTATCGAGTAGATTCCGATGCAACCCATTCGCCCATGTTTCACCAAGTAGAAGGGTTGTGGGTAGATGAAAACATCAGTTTCGCCAATCTGAAGGGTGTGGTGCAAGACTTCTTGCAAAAATTCTTTGAGCGCGAAGATTTAACCGTGCGTTTTCGCCCTTCGTTCTTTCCGTTTACCGAACCATCTGCCGAAATGGATATGAGTTGGAACAGTGGCTGGCTGGAGATTGGTGGTTGTGGCATGGTACATCCAGAGGTATTTAAGCATGTGAATATTGATAGTGAAAAATACCGCGGTTTTGCCTTTGGGTTGGGCGTGGAGCGCCTCGCCATGTTGCGCTATGGGGTAAATGATTTACGTCACTTTTTTAATAATGATTTACGTTTTTTGCAACAATTTAACCGATAAAAGTTAACACCAAAATTCATGCAATTTTCCGAGAACTGGTTACGTACCTTTGTTAATCCCAAGCTAAGTTCGGCAGAACTAAGCCATGCGCTTACTATGGCCGGGTTAGAGGTAGAAGAGATGGTCCCGGTGGTTAAGCCATTTAGCCAGGTAGTCATCTGCGAAATTGTCGAAGCTAGCAAACACCCGAATGCCGACCGTTTGCAGCTGTGTAAGGTGAGTATCGGCAAAGAGGTGTTGCAAATTGTTTGCGGTGCTGCCAACGCTCGCGTGGGCTTAAAAGCGCCTTGTGCGGTGGTAGGGGCAGAACTTCCAGGCATCAGTATCAAGCAAGCTAAAGTGCGTGGCTTGGATTCATTTGGCATGTTGTGCTCCGCCAAAGAACTAGGGTTGGCAACAGAAGCGACAGGCTTATTAGAACTACCTGTTGATGCGCCAGTTGGACAGAACATTCGTGAATATTTGAACTTGAATGACCATCTATTGACACTAAAACTTACCCCAAACCGTGCCGATTGCTTGAGTATTTTAGGGGTTGCACGTGATGTGGCTGCTATCACAGGCGCTTCTTTAAGCAACCCTTTTGTGGCGCCCGTACAGGTTAGCTCGCAGAACACAAAAACAGTGTGGGTGAATACGCCACAAGCTTGCCCAGCTTATTTTGGCCGCGTGATAGAGGGGGTAAATGCGCAAGCAATGACACCAGATTGGATGCTACGGACCCTTGATCGTAGCGGTATACGGAGTATTAGCGCGATTGTCGATATCACCAACTTTGTGCTACTAGAGCTTGGTCAACCCATGCATGCTTTTGATTTGGCGAAAATAAATGATGGAATCACCGTGCGTTTTGCGCAGGCAGACGAATCACTTAGGCTGCTAAACAGCGTGGAGGCGAAACTTAAAACGGATGATTTAGTGATTGCCGATAGTAATGGTGCGATTGCGCTGGCAGGTATTATGGGGGGCGAGTCAACTTCAGTGAGCGATACCACTACGGATATATTTTTGGAAAGTGCATTTTTTACCCCTGATGCGATTGCGGGTAAAGCTCGTCGCCTGGGCTTGAGTACAGATTCGTCTTACCGCTTTGAACGCGGGGTAGATTATGCTAATACCGAACAGGCTTTAGAGCGTGCTAGCGCTTTAATACTGGAAATCTGTGGTGGCAGGGCAGGGAAAACGACGCAAGTAAGTAACCCACTCCCCGTGCGTAACACGGTAATGCTACGTTATACACGGTTGATTTCTACTTTAGGGATAGCTATTTCCAAGCCAAACGTGGGCCAACTCTTCGCGCGATTAGGTTTTGCCTTTACTGAAGATGCAGATGGTTTTATCGTCCAAGTACCCACTTATCGTTTTGATATCGAACGTGAAGAAGATTTAATTGAAGAAATTGCACGTTTACATGGCTACGATAAAATTCCCGCTATTACGCCAACCGCTAGTGTGAATATGCTGCCTGCAACTGAGACTGCAATCAATAAAACTTGGCTGCTAGATCTATTAAGTGCGCAAGGGTACCAAGAGG
>JBQTJZ010000027.1:0-9690 GCA_052386615.1 Methylophilaceae bacterium | reverse complement strand
AGACGACATGGACAGCGACCTAGATAGCGATATTGCCGATATTAAACAATGCACGCTAGAAGGTGGCGGCGACCATATGCACGCAGCGCGTTTTTTAGGCAAATTTATTGAAAATGACGTGGCTTGGTTACACGCAGATTTGTCTAGCACCAATCGCAAAGGAGGGCTGGGGGCTGTACAGAGTGACGTGAACGGCTTTGGTGTTGGATTTGGTTTAGAAATGTTACATCACTTGATTGCCGAAGTGAATTAATTGAGCAAAACCAATAGAAATCTAAATGTTAACGAATTGTGATTAAATATAAATAGTATGTAAATTATTTGCACACAACTTAATTTTGTTGGTGTATATTTGCACTTATGGTTAGCTAAATCTTTAAACTGGCTAATCATTGTATGAATGTTGCTGCAAATTAAAATATTTAATTACTCAGGAGAGCACAAAATGACAATTACTAAAGTTAGCAAATACATGATGGGATTAAGTGGTTTGGTTGCGTTAATGTCGATGCTGATATCAGCCCCTGCCATGGCCGAAGAGTCACTCTATAAACGTCTTGGCGGTACTTATAACATTGCTTCTACCGTAGATCATTTGGTAGATAAAATCTACGTAAACAATGGCCTAAACGCTAATCCGAAACTTAAAGCTGTGCACGATCAACCACAAACTAAAGCAGGGTTTAAAGTGATGTTGACCAACTGGGTAGTTCAAGAAACTGGCGGCCCAAAAATTTATGTAGCAGATCCATTTGGTCGCGGCAAATCAATGAAAGATAGCCACCCACACTTGAACATTTCTAACCGTGAATTCAATATTATTTTGACTGAATGCTTACATACATTTTATGCGTTTAATGTACCAGCGCACGAAATCAGCCAATTAATGGGTAGTTTGGAAAGCTATCGCAACGTGATTGTGACAGCTGAAAAACCAGTATCAGAGCCAGTCAGAAAATAGTTAATTGTTGAATAAAAAAGCCAGTCATTTAGACTGGCTTTTTATATTGTAGCGCCTTGTTTCTTTTCTGCTTAGCATTAAAATAAAGGCTATGTTGATTATTTTCACGATACAATCGATGACCAGTTTTAATGAGAAATAATATGCAAAGCGCAACTAGTAGCCTTGATTGGTTAGTACAATTTCCAGCTTTGGTTAATTTAGAGCAAAACGCACGCGAAATGCTGGCTAAATCGGCGCGTATTGTTGAAGCACCAATTGGCACCATAGGCTATCGCGAAGGCATGCCCTGCGGAGCTTATGTTATGAGACTCGCTGGGCAATCGCGTGTGTTTAAGATGTCTGCTAGCGGCCGCGAAATTTTGCTATACCGCGTGCATGGTGGTGAAACCTGCGTGATTACTACTACCTGTTTATTAGGAAATAGCGATTACCCGGCCTCTACCATTGTAGAAAAGCCGATTCGTGATGTGATTATACCGGCTGCGACCTTTAATCAGCTGATGGTGGATTCAAAGGTATTCCGCACTTTTGTTATGACCAATTACGGTGCACTGATTAGTGATTTAATCGTGTTGCTAGATGAAGTGGCGTTTCATAGCTTAGATGCGCGTTTGGCTAAAACATTATTAGACAGCGGCTCTAGCAGGGTAAGTCGTACCCATCAGCAGATTGCCGATGAGTTGGGTACGGCACGAGAAGTGGTAAGCCGTCAGTTAAAGCGGTTCGAACAAAAAGGCTGGGTTGCGCTGGGACGTGGCCAGGTAGAGTTGCTCAACCGCCCCCAGTTAGAAAAAATGGCAATCAGCTAGTGTTGTGTCAATACTTCAATTTTAGCCTGCTTTGAAGAAACAGAATCTAATCCGGCCGCCGGTTTTATGCTTGCGGTAGTAGTTTCGCAGTGATTGCACTTCCCTTTGACACTAGCAAACCCCTTTACCGTTTCCAAGCCCTTGACATCTTTAAAGTTGGCCGCGTCTACCTCGGCGTTGGTTAAATCGGCGCCCGTTAAATCGGCGCCGGTTAAATTGGCGCTGTTTAAGTCTGCACGATATAAATTGGTATGGCGCAAATTAGCACCGCTTAAATCGCCAAAGGTAAATGCGGCAATGTTCAAATCGGCGCCTTCAAAATTAGCCCCTGCAAAATTGCCGCCTACGGAGTCAAATTTCATTTGCCCCATGGGTTGGTTGCCCACATCTAAACCAAAGCGACCTTTTCTTGCGTCAATACCGCTCATATCGACTTTACCCAAAGTGCCTATCACGCGCGCGTTGCTGAGGTTAGCGCCCCTAAAGATGGTTTTATCAAAAATTGGCTGGAATATGGTTGCATTGCTTAAATTGGCTTTACTGAAATCAGCGTTTTCTATCCGGGCAAGATTCAAATAAGCTCCTTGCAGATTCGCCCCCACCAGCTTTGCACCCTTAAGTTCCGCGCCAAAAAAACTGATATTTTGCATATTGCAGTGACTTAAATCCATCCCATTGAAAATTAAATAACCCAAATCTTTATTGCTTAAATCACAGCTTTTACTATTAATTTGCGCTAAAGCATCGGCTTGGCTGATTTTTGTGCGTTCAGGTTCAGCGAGCTTTGCGTAACTAGCAGCAGCTTTTGCAATCACTTCTTTTGGGTTTTCTAAAAAGGCGTCTTTACCTTCTTCACTGCCAAAACAGTAGGTTTTGCCTTCGTATAGGCTCGTAATTAAACATTGCGTTTTGTGTGTTTTGCCATTCGCTAGGCTGGCAGTACAGTAATCGCCGAATTCACCGGCAAAAGCAGTGCTTGCTGATAGTAAAAATAGGGCAGCAATCGTGTTTTTCAAGACATGCATGATGTTCTCCTCTTTAATAAACCATTAATACTTGGTCGCAGTATTAACCTTAATCCTTACATACTCTGTAACTATGGTTACATAAGCCGACATGTAGGCAAACATTAAATCTACGTAAAATCATGAGTTACAGTTTATTAACAATTAGAGGTCAGCAAAGCGTTATTTGTTCTCGTTGAATGCTCATCTGCAAAGTAAAACGCAGAGAAATCTCAAAAGAGGAGAAGTAAAATGAAAAGCAACAAAACGAACAAAACTTTATTAATGGGTTTAGTGTTAGCCGGTACATCGGTCAGCGTATTCGCTGGGCATGATGATTATGAAGACCGTGCACGTGTGATTTCTGTCACACCACAATTTGAGCGTGTGAATACACCACGTCAAGAATGTCGTACCGAATACGTGAGAGAAAGTTACTATGAAGAGCGCGAACGCTCAAATACCGGTGCCATCATTGGTGGTATCAGTGGTGGCTTAATCGGTAGCCGATTCGGTGGCGGTAGTGGTCGTATCGCCACAGCGGCAGTAGGTGCTGGCTTGGGTGCCATCATTGGTGATCGTTACGATAATAATCGACAACCTTATGGGCGTGAACGTGTGGAAACGCGTCCAGTGGAACGTTGTGTAACGGTGGATAACTGGCATCAAGTGCCTGCGGGCTATCTGGTTAACTATGAGTACAATGGTCGTCAATATTCAACAGTAACCGATCAAGACCCAGGCCGTTTTGTCCCGGTGCATGTGGCAGTGCGTCCAAGTGGTTATGTGACAGATGTGGTTTACAAACCAGGCCGTGATAATCATTGGCGTAAAGGACACGGTCGTGGGCACGATAAGCATGACCGTAAATACTGGTAATCGCTTCGGCTAGGGTACTTAGCAGTTAAGCTACAAAGGCCGCCTTCGGGCGGCTTTTGTATGGCGGCCTGTCAAATTAAGAAGTTAGGCAATGTTATAATGGGCGCTGATTAAATCAAGGCCAGCCATGTTGTTTTTTGCGCGTCTAAGTTCTTTTTTTTCGAAGCAAGCGCCTAATGCTGCACAAGCTTGGCAACAAGCTGGAGGCGAAGCACAGCATAGTTATTGGCTATATGCCGCACCAGTAAATTTATTAGTTGGACGCGACAGTTTTTTTCTGACCGCGCCCGCGCCATTAGTAGTTTCTTTTGAGGAATCAATTGCCATTATTAAAAGCCTGAATCAACATTTTTCAGCGCTTGGTTTTTACTTTTACCTGCAAAATAACCTTTGGTTTTTAGGGTTGGCGCATCATCCAGAAATTACTACCACGCCAATAGAGAAAGTAATCGATCAAGATATTGCCACTTATTTGCCACATGGCGAAGGTGCTTTGGCTTGGGCAAAATTGCAAAATGAAATTCAGATGTTGCTATTTATTCATCCAGTAAACGAAGCGCGCGAAAAGCAAGGCTTGCCAATGATTAATAGTTTATGGTTTTATGGCTTAGGTCAATCTGTATGAAAATCATCCAACGCTCAATTAACACAGAAGTGCAACAAAGTCTGTTAGCGGCCGCTGTACCCCCTTTATTAGCGAGCTTATACGCGGCGCGTGGGGTGCTAAATGTTTCCGAACTGGCGGTTGCACTTAGTAAACTCAGTCCACCAGAACAGCTTACAAATAGTAGTGAAATGGCAAAGTTGCTGGCGGACGCGATTGAGCAAAGCAAAAAAATCCTCGTGGTGGGCGACTACGATGCAGATGGTGCAACGGCAACTGCGGTGGCTGTGAAAGGTTTGCGCCAAATTTGCACCATAGTAAAGTCAGGTGCGCAAGTCGATTTTCTGGTACCCAACCGTTTTGAATACGGCTACGGGCTAACGCCTGAAATCGTACAACTGGCAGCTCGCTTAAATCCAGATATTATTGTTACCGTAGATAACGGTATTGCCAGTGTAGACGGAGTCGCAACTGCCAACACACTTGGTATTCAAGTGCTGATTACCGATCATCATTTACCAGCAGATATTACTCCGCAAGCTACTTCTATTGTGAACCCCAATCAACATGGCTGTACATTTCCCAGTAAGAATTTAGCGGGTGTCGGCGTGATGTTTTACGTGCTACTGGCGTTGCGCGCAGAGCTACGTACGCGCGGTGTGTTTGCAGCCAAGGCAGAACCCAATTTAACCGAATTACTGGATTTAGTCGCACTTGGCACGGTGGCGGATTTAGTGAAGCTCGATGCCAATAACAGAATATTAGTTGAACAAGGTTTGCGCAGAATTCGTGCAGGGGTTTGTTGTTGCGGCGTAAAAGCGTTGTTACAGGTGGCGGGGCGCGATGTCAGCAAAGCCAATGCGCAGGACTTAGGTTTTTACGCAGGACCGCGCCTTAATGCGGCTGGCAGGCTGGATGACATGCGACTTGGTATTCAGTGTTTACTTGCAGATAACATGAGTGAGGCACAAACAATTGCGCAAACGCTGCACGAGCTTAACTTGGAGCGGCGCAATATCGAAGCCGATATGCAAGAGGGCGCGCTCGTGAGTTTAGATAATATCGATGTTGAAAACAGATTCAGTATCAGCCTGTATGAGCCGAGCTGGCACCAAGGCGTGATAGGCATTCTGGCCTCGCGTATTAAAGGGCGCTACCACCGCCCAGTGATTGCGTTTGCCAATGCGGATTCGGATGGTTCTGGCGACGGCGTGCTAAAAGGCTCTGGCCGCTCAATCAACGGCTTGCATCTGCGCGATGCCTTAGATCTAATCACCAAAAGGCATTCCAGCCTGATTATGAAATTTGGCGGACATGCTATGGCAGCGGGTTTAAGCATTAAACAGAGTAATTTTTTAGCGTTTCAACAAGCTTTTGAAGCGGTAGTAAGTGAGCTGTTGAGTTCGGCCGATTTACAAGCAGTGATTGAAACCGATGGCAGTTTAGACACGGATGACATGACTCTTGAAACTGCACAGTTATTGGCTTCTGGTGTATGGGGGCAAGGCTTTGCCCCGCCCTTGTTTGCAGATGTGTTTACCGTGGTGAATCAACGGATTGTTGGAGAGAAACATTTGAAAATACTGCTGCAAAAACACAATAAGCGCTTTGATGCAATATTTTTCGGCCAAACCGAGTTTTTGCCGGAGCAGATTCAAGCGGCGTATCAGTTGCAAACGAATGTTTATAATGGCTTGCAATCAGTCCAGTTGCAGTTGCTCAATGCGTTCCCTGCTTAAGCTATAATGTCGTGCTATGACGCAAACAAAAAATACCGCTAAAAAATTCGCCAAGAAATATGTGGTGGCTAACTGGAAAATGCATGGCAACCTCAAACAAAATCAAGCTTTGCTGGATGCTTATATTCAAGCTCTTGCAAACCTAAAGCATACGCAGGTAGTGGTGTGCGCGCCGTATCCTTATCTCGCGCAATTGCAAAGCCTGCTCGGCAATACCGAGCTTGCTTGGGGCGCGCAGAATATGGCGAAAAACGAGATTGGCCCATTTACCGGCGAAGTAAGCGCCGAAATGTTGCGCGATTTTGGCTGTGAATATGTGATTCTTGGCCACTCGGAGCGTAGCACAGCTTATTGCGAGAGCGACGAGAACATTGCGCAAAAATTTATCACCGCTAAAAAACATGGCTTAACGCCGATTTTATGCGTGGGTGAAACGCTGATCGAGCGCGAGGCGGGCGTGATGGAAATGGTAGTGGGCAAGCAGCTTGACACGATTATCAACTTGCATGGGGCGGGAGTGTTTAGAGACGCGATTGTTTCATATGAGCCGATTTGGGCGATTGGTACGGGCTTAGCAGCTACGCCCGACCAAGCAAAAACGATGCATAAGTTTATACACAATAAAATTGCCACATTGAATGAGGACGCGGCAAATCGCTTAAAAATCCTCTATGGAGGCAGCGTAAACCCGCAAAATGCGGTACAATTATTTGCTGTGCAAAATATAGATGGTGGGCTTATCGGTAAGTGCTCGCTTAATGCACGGGATTTCGAAAACATTTGTTGCGTAGCTGAATTATCTGCGCAATAAAACGACTAAAACTAAGTAAAACTTTGGGTTAATAATCATGGAAAATTTGGTGACCGTTATTCATGTGCTGGCTGCGGCCGGCGTGATTGGCTTGGTGCTGTTACAACACGGTAAGGGTGCTGATATGGGGGCCGCTTTTGGTAGTGGTGCATCAGGCAGTTTGTTTGGTGTAAGTGGCTCAAGCAATTTCTTAAGCCGCGCGACAGCTGTTTGTGTGGCCATATTTTTTGCAACCAGTTTAACATTGGCTTACATGGCCAGTAATGCCGCTAACGGTGGCGGTAGTGTGATTAAAGCCACGGCGCCGTCTGCTCAGACTAAAGCAGATGCGGGTAAGTCTAATGAAACTAAACCAGAGGAAACCACGCCAGCCAGTGGTACTGCGAAAGATGTGCCTAATTAACACTTGGGTTTGATTAATGATTAAGTTTGTCATAAAACTTAATTAAAATGGCCGTCGTGGTGGAATTGGTAGACACGCTATCTTGAGGGGGTAGTGACGAAAGTCGTGAGAGTTCGAGTCTCTCCGTCGGCACCAAATAATAAAAAATAATAAGTAATACAGATGTATCTTTGCTGCGTTTGCGGCTTAGAAATGCTTTGTTAAGGGTTGTAGTTAGGAAACCGTGTGCTGGAAAATTATTTTCCAATTTTGATGTTTATTCTCGTAGGCTTGGCAATCGGCCTAGGGCCACTTGTCCTCGGCAAGCTCTTATCTCCTCACAAACCAGACTTTGAAAAAAACTCACCATACGAGTGCGGCTTCGAAGCATTTGAAGACGCCCGTATGAAATTCGATGTACGTTATTATCTCGTGGCCATTCTGTTTATTCTGTTCGATTTAGAAATCGCATTTTTATTTCCTTGGGCGGTTGTTTTGCAAGAAATAGGGCTTTTTGGCTTTTTGGCGATGCTGGTATTTTTATTCGTTTTGGTCGTTGGCTTTATTTATGAGTGGAAGAAGGGCGCGCTAGAATGGGATTGACTCCTTATAAAGCTATAAAATTTACAGGGTCAGCTCGTTTCGCCTTATTGGTCATGCATAATACATCTTGCTTTGTTGAACTTTTTGATTTTGAAAAGGGGTGCTTGAGTTGAGTATCGAAGGCATCATGGAAAAAGGCTTTGTTACCACCACGCTAGATACGGTGATTAATTACACACGCACCGGTTCGTTATGGCCAATGACATTTGGCTTGGCTTGTTGTGCGGTAGAAATGATGCATGCCGGTGCCGCGCGCTACGATCTAGACCGTTTTGGTATTGTATTTCGACCCAGCCCGCGCCAATCAGACGTGATGATAGTGGCAGGTACATTGGTGAACAAAATGGCGCCGGCACTACGTAAAGTGTACGACCAAATGGCAGAACCGCGCTGGGTAATCTCGATGGGAAGTTGTGCCAACGGCGGTGGCTATTATCATTACTCTTATGCAGTGGTGCGTGGTTGTGACCGTATAGTGCCAGTAGACGTGTATGTGCCAGGATGCCCGCCCACGGCTGAGGCACTGTTATTTGGCATTATTCAGTTACAGAAAAAAATCAGACGTACCAATACTATTGCTCGTTAATAAAAATAATATGTCAGCCAAATCAGACCGTCTGTCCTCCCTGCTAGCGTTAGTGCTCGATGATCAGCTCGCGAGAATGAACATGTCACTGAACGAGGTCACCATTGAATGCAAGGCGGCTCATTTGTTTGCAGTGTGTAGCAAATTACGCGACCACCCTGAACTTAAATTTGAGCAGCTCATCGATTTATGCGGCGTGGATTACGTCGACTACAAAGACGGTACCTATGAAGGTGCACGCTATGCCGTGGTGCTGCATCTGCTTTCCGTTTCGCTAAATCAGCGCGTACGTCTGCGCGTATTTGCGCCAGATGATGATTTCCCTGTGCTACCAACTCTAGTAGAAGTATGGCCAGTGGCCAATTGGTTTGAGCGTGAAGCCTTTGATTTATTTGGTATTATGTTCGATAACCACCCCGATTTAAGACGAATTCTCACAGATTACGGTTTTGTAGGCCATCCGTTCCGTAAAGACTTTCCGATGATAGGGCATGTGGAGATGCGCTATGATCCCGAGCAGCAACGCGTGATTTATCAGCCAGTTTCTATCGAGATGCGCAACAATGTGCCACGTGTGATTCGTGATGAAGGTTCGCATTCATAATGGCAGAGATAAGAAATTACACCATGAATTTTAGCTCCGGCCGCCCAATTCAAAAACAATTGGGCTTAACTTGCTTGTGCAAGTTAGCCTGCACTGAAATTCATTGTGAACGCTTTTCAAACCAAAGCTTGTTGAGAATATAAACCGTGGCGGAAATTAGAAATTACACCATGAATTTTGGACCACAGCACCCTGCTGCGCATGGGGTATTGCGCTTAGTGTTGGAGCTGGATGGTGAAGTGATTCAGCGCGCTGATCCGCACATTGGCCTACTGCATCGTGCAACAGAAAAACTGGCTGAGAATCGTACTTATTTGCAATCTGTGCCCTATATGGATAGGCTGGATTATGTTTCGATGATGGCGAATGAGCATGCGTACGTGATGGCAATCGAAAAAATGCTCGCGTTGGAAGTACCGATTCGTGCGCAATATATCCGAGTGATGTTTGATGAAATTACGCGTGTGCTGAATCATTTGCTTTGGCTAGGTGCGCATGCGCTCGATGTGGGAGCGATGACGGTATTCTTGTATGCTTTTCGCGAACGCGAAGATTTATTTGACGTGTACGAAGCGGTTTCCGGCGCACGTATGCATGCCGCTTATTATCGACCAGGCGGTGTGTATCGTGATTTGCCAGAGCGCATGCCACAGCACGAAAGTACAAAATTTCGCAGCGCAGCCGAGATTAAAAAACTCAACGAAA
>JBQTJZ010000026.1:0-24348 GCA_052386615.1 Methylophilaceae bacterium | reverse complement strand
AATACACCAGTTTGAAGGCTTCACTGTCCTCACGCACAAATTCATCGCTCACGAGTGCGTGCAAATCTTCATCAAAAATCTCTGATTTTTTATCCGCCAAATCTTTAAAACGTGCAAAAGCGGCATTAAGTGCATCGTCACTTGCCAATTGAACTCCCAGCTCGGTCAAACGTGTTCTGAACGCATTACGTCCCGATAATTTACCGAGCGTCAATTTATTGGTATTCCAGCCTACATCTTCCGCCCGCATAATTTCATAAGTCTCACGGTGCTTCAATACGCCGTCCTGATGAATACCGCTTTCGTGTGCAAAAGCATTCGCCCCCACAATTGCCTTATTCGGCTGCACCGGATAGCCAGTGATGGTAGACACTAACTTAGAAGTCGGCACAATCTGGGTAGTATCGATACGTGTAGTTAAGTTAAAAATATCGCTGCGGGTTTTAATCGCCATCACTATTTCTTCCAAGCTGGCATTGCCTGCACGCTCGCCCAAACCATTAATGGTGCACTCAACCTGTCTCGCTCCGCTTGAGACTGCTGCCAATGAATTTGCCACCGCCATGCCTAAATCATTATGACAGTGCGTACTCCACACCACTGTATCGCTATGTTTAACCCGCTTGATCAATGTCGCCATGCGCTCACCCCAAGGCGCCGGGATACTATAGCCCACAGTATCTGGCACGTTAATCGTTTTAGCGCCGGCCGCAATCACTGCATCAAATACACGCACTAAAAAATCAATATCCGAGCGCACCGCATCTTCGGCCGAGAATTCCACATCATGCGTATATTCCAATGCCCATTTCACCGCTTGTACAGCACGCTCCACTACTTGGTCTTCTGTCATACGAAGCTTGTTTTCCATATGAATTTTGCTAGTAGCAATAAAAGTATGGATGCGGCCATTTTTTTCATTATGCTGCATGGCAGGCGTAATGGCCTCGCCCGCGCGACGCACATCATTCTCACTGGCGCGTGCCAATGAGCACACACGAGATTTACGAATTAAACCAGCAATCGTGTGAATGGCATCAAAATCACCCGGACTAGCGGCGGCAAAACCTGCCTCGATAATATCTACGCCTAGCTTCTCAAGTTGGCGTGCGATACGGATTTTTTCTTCTTTAGTCATAGCAGCCCCCGGACTTTGTTCGCCATCGCGCAAGGTGGTATCAAAAATTATAATTTGGTCAGTCATGTTCATTTCCTAGTTTTTGGAGCCTAGCTTTAATGAGGCGCCTATATTCAATGCATAGATTCTACCCGCTGGAATAAAATTCAGCGAGCGTAAAAATACTTAAAATGAGGGGTGTAGTTAGTGTGCGCTGTCGCGCAGCAGCAAAGCTGGACGTAGCAAGGCAAGGCTCATCAACAATAAGCCAGCGAAAGCCATTAAAACTTGAGATGTGAAATTAATCAACATGAGTTCAGTATAAGAGCTATTTGGTGGCTTTTCAATAGCTTATTACTCTTCTGACATCGTTTCTGTTTTCGATTCGCGGTTTTTGCCAAAAAAACATCTTGCCCATAAGTAATACCCTGAAAGGGCATACACCAGCACCACTGTAAATAATACTTCTGGCGGACTGTAAGAAATCAACACAAAAACCAGCACGATTGCCAAAATAGCCACGAAAGGCACACTTTGTTTCAGGTTAATGTCCTTACCGCTATAAAATTTCAAATCACTGACCATGGTCCCTGCCGCAAATACAGTGAGCACCCAAGCTAGCCATTTCACCTGGATGGCTCCAAAAAATATTTCCCGCCCAGTAATGCCATATTCGTAAGAAACCCAGACAAAACCGGCTAACAATGCCGCTGCTGCCGGGCTGGGTAATCCTTGAAAGTAACGCTTATCTTGAAGCGGGTCATCTAATTTGGTGTTAAAACGAGCCAGTCTGAGCGCTGCACAAGCACAGTAGATAAATGCGGCTATCCAACCTAACTTACCTAGGGGTTTAAGTGCCCATACGTACACGATTAAAGCAGGTGCTACCCCGAACGATACCATATCAGAAAGGCTATCATATTCTGCACCAAACGCACTTTGCGTATTGGTCATACGCGCTACGCGACCATCCAAGCCATCCATCACCATCGCGATAAAAATAGCCACTGCGGCTTGCTCATAATGATTATTCATCGCTTGCACGATGGCATAAAAGCCAGCAAACAATGCAGCTGACGTGAATAGATTAGGCAATAAATAAATCCCGCGTTGACTTAACGAGGGGTGGTCGCTGGCGCGGCGTGTAGCACGTTGTCTAGATTCTGCCATAAGGTCTATTTCGCAATTTTGATCACTAAGTATAACAAAGCGCGTTGATTTTACTACTAGTTTAATTAAATTGACTGCGTATGATAGACTCGCGGCTTCGGTCACCAAGCTTACTTCGCTCACTTTTTGCATGCAATTTACCCTACACACACAAGATGGCTTAGCGCGTCGCGGCACTCTTAGTCTTGCTCATGGCAAGGTTGAAACCCCTGCATTTATGCCTGTGGGCACTTATGGCACGGTGAAAGCCATGTCTCCGCTCGAGCTTAAGGAAATTAATGCCCCTATTGTGTTAGGCAATACCTTCCACCTATGGTTACGCCCGGGCTTAGAGGTGATAGCAGCGCATGGCGGCTTACACAAATTGATGGGCTGGGATGGCCCGATACTCACCGACTCTGGCGGCTTTCAAGTGTTTAGCCTGGGCGCCATGCGCAAAATCAGTGAAGAAGGTGTGAAGTTTCAAAGCCCGATTAACGGCGATAGTTGTTTTTTAACGCCAGAAGAATCGATGCGCATTCAAAAAGTGTTAAACAGCGATATTGTGATGATTTTTGATGAATGTACGCCGTATCCCGCTACACACCAGGCAGCAAATGATTCCATGCAGCTTTCTTTAAGATGGGCGCAGCGTAGCAAACGGGCGCACGAAGGCAATCACAACGCTTTGTTCGGCATTATACAAGGCGGCATGTTTGAAGATTTACGTGACATATCCCGAGAAGGCTTAGAAAAGCTAAATTTCGATGGCTACGCAATTGGCGGACTTTCGGTAGGCGAACCCAAAGAAGACATGCGCCGCATTCTAGCGCATACCGCCCCTCAAATGTCACCAAACAAGCCGCGTTACCTAATGGGTTTCGGCACGCCAGAAGATTTGGTAGATGCAGTTACCAGCGGTATTGATATGTTTGATTGCGTCATGCCAACCCGTAATGCACGCAATGGCTGGCTATTTACGCAATATGGCGATATTAAAATCAAAAATGCTTTTTACAAAAATGATACTGCGCCGCTCGACGCCGATTGTGCCTGCTATACCTGCCGCAATTTTACACGCGCCTATTTGCATCACTTACACAAAGTAGGCGAAATTTTAGGTGCGCGTCTGAATACCATGCATAATTTGCATTATTATCAACATTTGATGCAAGGTATGCGCGATGCGATTGAAGCAGGCACTTTTGAAACATTTCGACAAAAATTTGCATCTAAGCGCAGCCAACTACAATCCTAAGCAGTCTATGCTAAAATCTCAGCTAATTTATTCTTGTTAACCTGAAAGAAATCGCATGTTTATTACCAACGCATACGCCGCACCCGCCGCACCTGCTGGAGATTTTTTAAGTTTTGCTCCTTTGATTATTATTTTTGTGCTGTTTTACTTTATGCTTATTCGCCCGCAAATGAAACAGGCCAAACAACACAAAGCCATGATAGATGCCCTTAAAGCTGGAGATGAGGTCGCAACCACAGGTGGCGTTTTAGGTAAAGTGAGTAAAGTGGGTGACCATTTTGTCAGTATTGAAATTGCGACAAATACCGTAGTAAGTGTACAAAAACATGCGGTACAAACCTTATTACCTCCCGGTACCTTAAAATCGATTTAGTCTCTGCGCCTAAAAACCATTAACCATTAAGTACGCATTCGAGTATCGTCATGAACCGCTACCCCAACTGGAAGTACCTCTTAATTGGTATTACTATTTTGATTGGCTTGCTATACACCATTCCCAATTTTTTTGGCGAATCCCCCGCTGTACAAGTGAGCCCTGCTAAATCCTCTTTGAAAGTGGATAACGCATTGCTAACTAAGGTGGAAGCCACGCTAAAATTGAGTAATATTAATTTTAATGGCATCTTTCTGGATGCTAGCGGCGTTAAAGTGCGTTTTGCTAACCCGGAAGAACAATTAAAAGCCAAAGACAAACTGATTGCCAATTTGGGTAAAGATTACACGGTAGCCCTCAATCTACTGTCGCAAACCCCTAATTGGCTCCTCAATATTGGCGCAAAACCGATGTATTTGGGCTTAGATTTACGGGGCGGCGTACACTTTTTACTCCAAGTAGATATGAAAGCAGCATTGGACAAATCTGCTGAAAGTAGTGTGGGCGATTTTCGTACCGCTTTACGCAGTGGAAAAGTCAATTACACTGGCATAGTGCGTGAAGGGCAAAAAGTAGAGGTTAACTTCGAAAGTGAAATTGAGCTTGAAAAAGCACGCAAAATGTTAAGTAACGATTATCCAGATTTAACTTATACCACCAGTGGTAGCGGCAAAGAGTTCAAACTCACAGCGGTTTCTGGTCCAGCGGCACAAAAGCGTATTCAAGAATTTGCGCTCAAGCAAAATCTGCAAACTCTGCATAATCGTATTAACGAGCTTGGGGTAGCGGAACCCATCGTGCAACAACAAGGGCTAGATCGCATCGTGGTGCAGCTCCCTGGCGTGCAAGATACCGCCAAAGCCAAAGAAATTTTAGGTCGCACGGCGACTTTAGAAATTCGTTTGGTAGATGAAGAAAAAACCGATCTCGCCACTTTAGAAAAAGCGGCAGCAGGCCAAGTCCCTTTTGGTGACGAGCTTTATAAAGACAGAGAAGGCCGCCCGATTCTAGTCAAGAAAAACGTAGTACTGACAGGCGACCGTATTACCGATGCTGGTCCTGGTGTAAATCAACAAACGGGTGGATCAGTTGTAAATGTCACTCTCGATGGTCGAGGTGCCGGCATTTTTAAAAATGTAACCCGCGATAATGTGGGCAAGCGTATGGCCATTTTGCTGATAGAAAAGGGCAGCACTGAGGTCATTACTGCGCCGGTTATTAATGAAGAAATCGGCGGCGGTCGTGTACAAATTTCTGGCATGGACAATCCGCAAGAAGCAACCGATATTTCACTATTATTGCGCGCTGGGGCGCTTGCCGCACCCATGGAAATTATCGAGGAGCGCACTGTTGGTCCTAGCATGGGTGAAGAAAACATCAAACGTGGTGTACATTCTACGCTATGGGGATTTGCTGCGATTGCCTTCATGATGATGGTTTACTACATGATTTTTGGTGGGGTCTCAGTATTAGCTTTAGGCGTTAATTTATTGCTGCTGGTAGCGCTGCTTTCAATGCTACAGGCCACATTAACGTTGCCGGGGTTGGCTGCGATTGCCTTAGCGCTTGGGATGGCGATTGACGCGAATGTGCTGATTAATGAACGCGTTCGTGAAGAACTACGCAATGGAAACACGCCGCAAGCCAGCATTCATGCGGGTTATGATCGAGCATTCGACACCATTTTAGACTCTAACGTCACCACGCTGATTGCAGGGTTGGCATTGTTCATGTTTGGCACCGGCCCAATTAAGGGTTTTGCTGTAGTACATGTGTTGGGTATTTTAACGTCGATGTTTAGTGCAGTATTGGTGTCACGCGCAATTGTCAATTTGATTTATGGCTACCGCCGCAAATTGAATAGCCTTTCAATTGGTCAGATTTACAAAGCCTAGTGAATCAAACCCTGGCGAATAAAATAAAAACGGGATCGTTGAAAACTTACCCCCCTACAACCTTAAATTAAGAGACTCTATGGAATTATTCAGAATTAGAAATGATATCCCGTTTATGAGCTATGGCCGCTTGACCACTGCCATTTCTCTCATTACGTTTATTTTGGCGGTGTTCTTTTTGGTGAGCAGAGGCCTCAACTACGGCGTGGATTTTACCGGTGGCACGGTAATGGAAGTGAATTACCCACAAGCGGCCAATATTGACGGTATTCGTAAAGCGGTAGATAGCATAGGCTTAAAAGACGCAACCGTACAAAATTTTGGCACCAGTCATGACGTGCTCATCCGTTTGCCAGTTAAAAAAGAGCTGTCTATTGCCCAGCTTTCTGAACAAGTCACCACCGCTCTCAAAACCGCCGACCCCCAAGCCCAAGTGCGCCGCGTAGAGTCTGTAGGTTCTCAGGTTGGCGAGGAACTTTACGCTAACGGTGGCTTAGCTTTACTGTTAGTATGTTTGGGGATCATGGCGTATTTGGCGATACGCTTTGAGTGGCGCTTTGCCGTCGCTGCCATCATCGCCAATATGCACGATGTAGTGATTATTCTAGGATTTTTCGCCTTCTTTCAATGGGATTTCAATTTAACCGTATTGGCGGCTATTTTGGCCGTACTGGGTTATTCAGTGAACGAATCTGTGGTAGTTTTTGACCGTGTACGCGAAAACTTTCGCAAAATGCGAAAAGCCAGCGTGATACAAGTAATAGATAATGCAATTACCCGCACCATGTCGCGCACGGTGATTACACATTTAATGACCCAAACTATGGTGGGCTCAATGCTACTGTTTGGGGGTGAAGTACTGCATAATTTCGCACTAGCCCTCACCATTGGCATTTTGTTCGGCATTTACTCTTCGGTGTTGGTCGCTTGCCCTATCGCCATGTGGCTAGGGGTGAACCGCGCCAATTTAATTGGTGATATTGATAAAAAAGACAAAAACCAAGAAGAAGTTGTGGCTTAAGCTCATTGAGGGAAGTGATTGATGAGGCTTGATTGTTTAAGCAAATAACCGTTAAACTTAATCCATCTTAACCACTAAAATCAATATAATGATTTAATCTCCCTTGGATAACATTCCCATCTCTTGGCAACTTGGGCTGCTAGCGTTATTGCTACTTGTTGCTGCTTTTTTTTCCATTGCTGAAACCAGCCTAATGTCGCTTAACCGTTATCGGTTAAAACATTTGGTAAAAGAAGGGCATCGTGGCGCGCGTCTTGCAAGTGCGCTACTCGCCAAAACCGATAAACTGCTTGGTGTAATCTTACTTTGTAATAATTTCGCCAACGCCGCCTCGGCCACCTTGGTGACCATTATCACGGTCGAGCTATTCGGTGAAGGGGAATGGGCACTGATGATAGGTACGTTAACCGTCACCTTCGCCATATTAGTTTTTAGCGAGATTTCGCCCAAAGTGATTGCGGCAGCCTACCCAGAAAGATTAGGCATTTTATCTAGTTACCTGCTTTATCCTTTACTCAAACTGCTTTACCCTGCCGTTTGGTTTGTAAATCTGTTTGTGGAAGGGCTGCTCAAATTATTCAGAGTCAAAATCAATTTTAACGATAGTACACAATCGCTCACTATGGATGAGCTACGCAGTATCGTGACAGACGCTGGGCATTTTATGCCAAAAAAACACCGTGCCATTCTGCTTAATTTATTCGAGCTAGAGAAAATTACGGTGGATGATGTCATGACAGCGCATACGCAAGCGGAAGTGATTGATTTTGATGCACCGCTAGACGATATTTTGCAACGTATTTCCAATAGCCACCATACGCGCTTGCCCGTGCGTGAAGGCGACCAAGAAGAAATTATTGGCATTGTGCATATTCGTAAAATAATGAACCAATTACGTTTACATCAGCAAGATCAAGCTTTAGATAAAGTAGCACTGCGCGCTATTTTAAGCGAACCCTACTTTGTACCCTCGGGCACACCACTCTATACACAAATTCAGCAGTTTCAGGAAAACAAGGAACGTATCGGCCTAATTGTAGATGAATATGGTGAGTTCAAAGGCCTAATCACGCTGGAAGATATTTTGGAAGAGGTCATCGGCGACTTTACTACACAATCTCCTAGCCGCATTGGCAGCTATCGCAAAGAACTAGACGGTAGCTGGTTGGTGGATGGCAGCAGCACGCTACGCGATTTGAATAAGAAATTAAATCTTAGCTTACCAACCAATGGTCCGCGTACCTTAAACGGCCTAGTGCTAGAGCATTTTCAAGACATTCCAGAACCCAACACCAGTTTCAGAATTGGCAAGCACACCCTAGAAATTGTGCAAACTCAAGACAGAATCGTTAAAAGTGTAAAAATATTCCCCTAAATCCCGCCTTAAATATAAACCTATTCAAATTGGGCTTGAAATTTCTGACATTCGGCTCAAAATAGCAGTTAGGATTATTAAAGCAACTAATGGCTAATACGCATTCAACAGGCGATACCGCATTAAAACCCAGTGCAGTAAAACCAAAACTGCCGGACATGTTCAAGGTGTTGCTATTAAACGATGATTACACGCCTATGGAGTTTGTGGTGGAGACCATTCAACGCTTTTTTAACAAAAGCCGTGAACAAGCAACGCAAATTATGCTCAAAGTACATACTGAGGGCATGGGAGTGTGTGGAGTATACCCGCAGGATATTGCAGAAACAAAAATGAATCAGGTCTTGAATCATGCAAGAGAGTCGCAGCATCCCTTGCAGTGCGTAGTTGAACCGGCTTAGCCAAATGATTAGCGAGTATGAAAGTAAGGTATTGAGATGATAGCCCAAGAATTGGAAGTGAGTTTGCATATGGCCTTTATGGACGCGCGACAAAAGCGCCATGAACTCATTACGGTTGAGCATTTGTTGCTGGCTATGATTGATAACCCAACGGCAGCAGATGTGTTGCGTGCTTGTGGTGCTAAATTTGAAGTATTACGTGCAGAGCTTAATCAGTACATTGAGGAACACACGCCCACCGTCGGCGGTGAGGATGAAGTAGACACACAGCCAACGCTGGGCTTTCAACGTGTCATTCAGCGCGCCATGTTGCATGTGCAATCATCTGGTAAAAAAGAAGTGACTGGGGCAAATGTACTGGTTGCCATCTACGGCGAGAAAGATTCGCACGCTGTATTTTTCTTGCATCAACAAGGGATTACTCGCCTTGACGTGGTTAATTTCATTTCGCATGGGGTTGCCAAAATTCCTGAGAGCAATGGTAAAACGGAAGGGGTAGATGCCGACACTGACGCTGACACCTCGCCTGCTGGAGCACTTGAAAATTTTACACTTAACCTGAATCTACAAGTTACCGCGGGCAAAATCGATCCACTCATTGGTCGCGGACCTGAACTTGAGCGCGTGATTCAAACCTTATGCCGACGCCGCAAAAACAACCCTTTGTTAGTGGGTGAAGCGGGAGTGGGTAAAACGGCGATTGCCGAAGGATTGGCACGACGTATTGTGGAAAATGACATTCCTGAGGTATTAGCCAACGCTACCGTCTATTCACTCGACATGGGGTCGCTATTAGCCGGCACAAAATACCGTGGCGACTTTGAGCAACGGCTAAAAGCAGTGATGAAACAACTCGCTGAAAAACCAGAAGCCATTTTATTTATCGATGAAATTCACACCCTGATTGGTGCTGGTGCTGCCAGTGGTGGTACGCTAGATGCGAGTAATTTACTTAAGCCAGCACTTTCCAATGGCACACTCAAATGTATCGGTGCAACCACTTACCAAGAATATCGCGGCATTTTCGAGAAAGACCACGCACTATCACGTCGCTTTCAAAAAATTGATGTGGTTGAACCTAGTATCGCTGAAACTATTGAAATTCTGAAAGGTCTGAAATCACGTTTTGAAGACCATCATAGCGTGAAATATACAACTGCGGCATTAACTACCGCAGCGGAGTTGTCTGCCAAATATATTAACGACCGCCATCTGCCCGATAAGGCAATTGATGTCATTGACGAAGCCGGCGCAGCCCAGCGCATCTTGCCGAAAAATAAGCAGAAGAAAGTTATCGGCAATAAAGAAATTGAAGATATCGTCGCCAAGATTGCACGTATTCCGCCAAAAAACATCTCTAGCGACGACCGTAGTGCGCTTAAAACGCTGGAACGTGATTTGAAAGCGGTGGTATTTGGGCAGGATAAAGCCATCGAAATCTTGACTAGCGCAGTTAAAATGGCGCGCAGTGGCTTAGGACAAGGCAACAAACCCATAGGCAGCTTTTTGTTTAGTGGGCCTACCGGTGTGGGCAAAACTGAAGTGGCCAAACAGTTGGCTTATATAATGGGCATTGAACTTATCCGCTTTGATATGAGCGAATACATGGAACGTCATGCGGTATCGCGCTTAATCGGTGCCCCTCCTGGCTATGTAGGGTTTGATCAAGGTGGTTTAATGACCGAGGCGATTACCAAACAACCCTATTGTGTACTACTGTTGGACGAAATTGAAAAAGCACATCCGGATATTTTCAATATCTTGTTGCAAGTGATGGATCACGGCACACTTACCGATAACAATGGGCGCAAAGCGGATTTTAGGAATGTGACTATTATCATGACCACCAATGCAGGTGCAGAAAACTTATCACAAGCTAGCATTGGCTTCACAAATCACAAACAACCAGGGGATGAGCAAGCTGACATTAAACGCTTATTTTCCCCTGAATTCCGCAACCGTCTGGATGCAACCGTATCGTTTGCATCACTGTCGCAAGAGATTATTATCCGCGTGGTGGATAAATTCTTAATGCAGCTAGAAGATCAATTGCACGAGAAAAAAGTAGAGGTTACCTTCTCTGCCGCCTTAAAAACCTACTTAGGCAAAAAGGGCTTCGACCCACTCATGGGGGCACGGCCAATGGCACGCTTGATTCAGGACACCATTCGCAAAGCATTGGCTGATGAGTTATTATTCGGAAAACTCGCCACCGGCGGCTGTGTACATGTGGATATTGATGATAAAGATGAGGTGAAACTTGCTTTCTCCCCTAAAGAAGCGAGCAAAGCAGATAACCTAGCGACCGAAACCGAATAATCAAGTCGCGACCGCGTTCAAGTAAGAAAACAGCCAACCTACTCAGTGTATGTTGGCTGTTTTTCCATCACACTGGCAAATAGTGCTGATTCAACATGTTTTTTTAGCCAGACGCGTAGTTTTACATAGACAGAATTTTCAAACCACGCGCTATCGACTGCTGCAAAGCCCAGCGCATAATCTCTATACTCTCATCTATCACCTTGCCATTGGCTAATAGCAATACGGGTACTGTTGCTTTGGGCGAAACTTGCAACATGGATTTTGATTTTTTTCTAAGAGAAATTTCGCGAATTTCAACGGTAATAGCTGCATATCTAAGCGCCATACGGGCACGCATGGCGTAGGGGCAACGTCGGTATGAATATAAAATGGGCAAAGCCATTCTAAAAACTCAACCTAAGGTCTTACAAATATCGCGCACCAGCTTGGGCCCTTGGTAAATCAAGCCAGTGTACACCTGCACTAAACTTGCTCCCGCAGCCATTTTTTCCAACGCGTCTGCACCGCTTAAAATTCCGCCCACGCCAATAATCGGTAATGCGCCTTGTAGCTGTTTTGATAATTGCTGAATGACTATTGTTGATTGATTACGTACTGGTGCACCCGATAACCCCCCTATTTCATCCGCATTGGGCAATTCTTTAACCGCCTCACGCGCTAATGTGGTATTGGTCGCAATCACAGCATCTAGGTGATGTAGCATCAATAAATCAGCAATTTCAGTCACTTGCGCTTCGGTTAAATCGGGTGCGATTTTTAGCACAACGGGGACATATTTGCCATGCTTCTCGCTCAACCTGCTTTGCTCCTGTTTTAAGGATAACAGCAACGCAGATAGCACCTCTTTTTCCTGTAAATCCCGCAAGTTTTTGGTATTGGGAGAAGAAATATTGATAGTAATATAGCTAGCATGTGCATATACCTTTTGCATGCAGCTTAAGTAATCATCTATCGCTCGCTCATTTGGCGTATCGAAATTTTTACCAATATTTATGCCCAACACCCCTTGATACTTGGCCGCCTTTACGTTTTCAATTAAGTGATCTACGCCCGAGTTATTGAACCCAAAACGGTTAATAATCCCTTGTGCTTCTGGCACGCGGAATAAACGGGGTTTGGCATTGCCAGGTTGTGCGCGTGGCGTTACCGTACCTACTTCGATGAACCCGAAACCTAACGCAGCCAACCCATCAATCACTGCTGCGTTTTTATCTAGCCCCGCCGCTAGGCCTACCGGGCTAGGAAACGTTAGCCCCATGACCTCACGTGGCTGACAAATGGGTGCTTGGGGATATAGTGTCAACACGCTGGTTTTTTCTGCCAGCTTTAAAGATTTAAGGGTTAAATCATGTACCTTCTCAGCATCGAGCCGGAACAGAAAAGGTTTTGCAAATGAGTAAACATTCATAAACAAAAACTACAGCAACACCTTCTCTATCCCGCCATTATTCGCCTTATGCACATAATCTTGCATCCAGTTTTCGCCTAAAATGTGTTTGGCCATTTCCACCACAATATAATCTGCGCTAATGCCAGTATCGTCACCATAACGCGCTAAACCTTGTAAGCAGCTAGGACATGAAGTCAAAATTTTCACGTTTTCCTCTAGGTTGCCCACTGTTAAACCCATTTTCTCCATTCCTTTTTCTAACTCCTCTTGCTTGCGCATTTTGACCTGCGTGGCAATATCAGGCCGAGCTGCAGCAAATGTGCCCGATTCGCCACAGCAACGATCATTCAGTGCGACCTCCTGTCCCATCAATTTGTTGGTAACTTCCATGGGCTTATACGTTTTCATTGGACTGTGGCATGGATCATGATACATATAGCGCGTACCTGTTACGCCTTCCAGCTTAAGGTTTTTCTCCATCAAATATTCGTGAATATCCAGTAATCGGCAACCTGGAAATATTTTCTCAAACTCATATTTTTGCAGCTGATCCATACAAGTGCCACAAGACACAATCACCGTTTTTATATCGAGATAATTCAATGTATTAGCTACCCGATGGAACAGCACACGATTATCTGCGGTGATTTCCTGCCCTTTGTCGTGATTACCACTTGAGGTTTGCGGATAGCCACAACACAAGTAACCAGGTGGCAACACGGTAATCGCTCCCACCTCGTACAACATTGCTTGTGTAGCCAAACCCACATTTGAGAACAAATGCTCAGAGCTGCAACCAGGGAAGTAGAACACTGCATCTGACTCCTCCGTAACTTTTTGTGGGTTACGAATGACGGGAATCATAGTGTCATCCTCCACACCAAGTAAAGCACGCGAAGTTTTGGTCGGCATTTTTCTCGGCATGGGGCGATTAATAAAATGAATTACCTGCGCCTTTATTTCAGGTTTGCCAACGCTGGCAGGCGGGCGGATTTTATCTTTCAATAAGCCGAGTTTTTTAGCTAAGATATGCGCAAAATTTTGCGCCTTATAGCCCCAACCTATCATCGTGCTACGCAAAAATTTAATGGTGGCTGGGTCTTTCGCATTCAGAAATAGCATGCCTGCAGCCGTGCCTGGGTTAAATTTCTTTTTACCTTGCTCACGCAAAAAGTTACGCATTTTAATGGAAACATCGCCAAAATCAATGTCTACTGGGCATGGCTTTTCGCAGCGATGACATACCGTGCAGTGATCGGCCACATCGTTAAATTCATCAAAATGCTTGAGTGATATACCGCGACGCGTTTGCTCCTCGTACAAGAAGGCCTCTATCAGTAAAGACGTCCCCAAAATTTTGTTGCGCGGGCTATATAATAAATTTGCGCGAGGCACGTGCGTGGTACATACTGGCTTACATTTGCCGCACCTTAAACAATCTGAAATATCATCGGCAATTTCACCAATGGCAGACTCTTCCATGATAATCGACTCTTGCTCAAGCAAGCCAAAACTCGGCGTGTACGCATTTTCCAGCCCTGAGCCTGCTAGCAATTTGCCTTTGTTAAAGTGTCCATTAGGGTCAACCTTTTTTTTGTAGGCTGTAAAAGTATCGATGGTAGATTGGTCTAAAAACTCCATTTTAGTAATGCCAATCCCATGCTCGCCAGAAATAACGCCATTCAAGCCTTTTGCCAGCGTCATCACGCGCGCCACCGCGGTGTGCGCCTCTCGCATCATTTCATAGTTGTCTGAATTCACCGGGATATTGGTATGCACGTTGCCATCCCCTGCGTGCATGTGCAAGGCAATAAATACACGACTTTTCAACACAACCTTGTGAATGACGTCCAGCTCATTTAGTATTTTTTGATATTCACGCCCGCTAAATATTTCAGCCAATGGGCGTTTTAGTTCGCGCTTCCAAGAAATACGCAAATCGTAAGATTGCACTGCTCTAAATACGTTTTCGTATTGATTGAGGGCATTGCCAGCATCGCCCAAAATGGTCACTGGCGCATCTAAATGATTGAGTACAAAGCTCCAATTTGAGCGCAAGTCTTGCAACAATTGCAATGCGATGGTCTGCTTGGATTTCACCGTTTCAGCATCAACATTGCCTTCTTCATCCGCTTGCAAAGGCAAATCCCCTTGCAGGAAACTTTTTAATGCGTCTAACAGGTTCAGCTTATTATTGATTGAAAGCTCAATGTTGATGCGCTCGATACCGTCTGAGTAATCCCCCAAGCGTGGCAATGGAATCACCACATCTTCGTTAATTTTGAAAGCATTGGTATGTCTGGCAATGGCCGCAGTACGCGCTCTATCCAGCCAGAATTTTTTACGTGCTTCACTCGATACAGCAATAAAAACTTCGCCGTCACGTGCATTACACATGCGCACCATGGCAGAAGCAACCTCTCCTGCGGCGTTTTCATCATCCGAGGCAATATCGGCAATCAATACCATTTTAGGTCGTTGTTGGCGTGCTGCCTTGGTTGCATAACCTACCGCTTTAATATAGCGCTCATCCATATGCTCTAAGCCTGCCATAATGACTGCAGGGTCCTTTTTGGCAGTGGCATCGAGATAATCTTTAATCTCAACAATCGCTGGCACCGCATGAGACACATTACCAAAAAATTCCAAAGCGATGGTTCGCACATGCTTGGGCATGCGGTGCAAAATAAAGGTTGCACTGGTGATTAAGCCATCACAACCCTCTTTTTGAATACCAGGTAGTCCGCTTAGAAATTTATCCGTAACGTCCTTACCCAACCCCACTTTGCGAAAGCTAGGGCCCGGGATTTCGATAATTTCAGACTCGCCCAACATGGTTTTCATGTCCATGTCGTAACGACTGATTTTGAAACGCGCGATGGCGATATCGTGAATTTTGCCTAGATTATGATCTAGCCGCTCCACCTCTAACCATGTGGCATCTGGTGTCACCATGCGCCATGATGCCAAGTTGTCCAGCGCCGTACCCCATAACACGGCTTTTTTACCGCCTGCATTCATCGCCACGTTCCCGCCAATACAACAAGCATCGGCAGAAGTGGGGTCACAGGCAAACTCCAAGCCTGCATCACTCGCCGCTTCCATCGCACGACGGGTCACCACACCTGCACCACATTCAATGGTTGCCACTTGGCGCGCCACCCCAGGCAATGTGCGCATCTGCACCCCTGTGTGCTGGTCTAATTTTTCGGTGTTAATCACCGCAGACATTGAAGTGAGTGGAATGGCCCCCCCTGTATAACCAGTACCGCCGCCGCGCGGAATCACAGTAAGGCCAAGCTCGATACAGGCTTTTACTAACGCAGCAATTTCAATTTCCGTATCCGGGTTGAGTACCACAAAAGGATATTCCACTCGCCAGTCGGTAGCATCGGTCACATGTGAAACACGTGCCAAACCATCAAACTGCACATTATCCTTACGCGTAATTTTGGTGAGTTTACTTAAAGCCTTTTTGCGCAAATCGTAAGTTTGACGAAAATCTTCTGCAAATCTTTCGACTGCTTTTGTGGCTGCAGCAATTAGTTTCTGCACTTTTTCATTACTATCATTGCGCTCATCAATGGCGTGAATACGATGGTAGAGCGCATCGATTAGGGCTTTGCGTCGCTTGGGATTTTCCAGTAAATCATCTTGCAAGTAAGGATTACGCGAAACCACCCAAATGTCCCCTAATACCTCGAACAACATGCGCGCACTACGGCCAGTTTTACGCTCGCCACGCAATTCATTCAAAGTATTCCAAATATCCTCCCCCAAAAACCGAATCACGATTTCACGATCGGAAAATGAAGTATAGTTGTAAGGGATTTCGCGCAGACGCGTTGGGATATTTGTTTCGGCTTGTAAAAATTCGGCAGGAATTGGTGCGTTCATTTATAGCATATTAGTAACAAAAACTTATTATACCACGCCCTAAACCTTACATTAAGGCAAGGCTGTGGTCGCTGATTGTTCCCCTCGACCAATTAAAAGGCGATAAAATATCCGCTATGCTGCGTGAAGTTAAAAAAATACTCATTCCTGTTGTTCTGCTGAGTTTGCTAGGCTTTTTAGTCATGAGCCTAAATAATAGGTCTGCTCCCAATATCACCTATATCACGCTGCAAGGCAATAAAATTAGCATGTCTGAACTTAAAGGCAAGGTGGTTTTAATCAACTTTTGGGCTACCAATTGTTCAAGTTGCGTTAATGAAATGCCTGATTTGGTTAATACTTATCACACCTATAAGGCAAAAGGGTTTGAGGTAATCGCCGTGGCGATGCCTTATGACCCCCCCGCACAGGTGCTTAATTTTGCCAGCCAAAAAGAATTACCTTTCCCGGTCATGCATGATGGTTTTTCTGAGGTGGTTAATAGTTTCGGCGGTGTCAATGTAACTCCTACTGCTTATATTTTTGATAAACAAGGCAAGCGCTTGCAACGCACCACGGGCGCCTTAGATTTTGATAAATTACATGCCCTGCTAGACAAAGAGCTTGGCTAATGTTGTGGCTTAAGGCACTGCACATTATTTTTGTCACCAGCTGGTTTGGCGGTCTGTTTTATTTGCCCCGCTTATTTGTGAACCACGCCATGGAAACCAATGTGGAAGCTATTGCACGCCTCGCTTTAATGGAGCACAAACTGTACCGCTTCATGTTGCCATTAGCGTGTTTGGCGATGTTTTTTGGATTATGGTTATGGCTAAGTTATGGTATTACTGGCGGCTGGTTACATGCAAAGCTCCTATTAGTGATTGGTCTAGTGGTTTATCATGCATATTGCGGTAAAATTATACGTGATTTCAGTTTAGGCATTAACAAAAGAAGCCATGTCTGGTTCCGTTGGTTTAACGAAATTCCAGTGTTGCTATTGTTTTTCATCGTTATTTTGGTCGTGGTAAAACCTTTTTAGGATATTATAGTTGTCATGGATATTTTAAATTCAGACTGGCTCATTCATATGCTAAAAAAGGCTGGCAAAACGCCACAAATGCGTTTGCTCAGCATGTTTGACATTCTAGATGACTGGGCAAATGCACCTGGCATGAGTACCGAAATCAATGTAACCCAACTGAGCGCCAACAATAGCCTGCTGCAAACCTATTTGGCTTTAGAAGCTGCCAAGGCAGGGGCTGCGTTCCCTGAGATGCTCGCCACCCAACTCTATTTTATGGCGGTCTCAGCCACACAGGAAAAACTTCAGGGCACTAATAGCGCCGGACTACAACATGCAAAAAGTGCCGCCGAAGCTTTAATGATTGCGCAAACTAAAAAAGAATTCCGTATTGCCAAATCTTCTGCCTACGCCATCGCCGCCAGTTTTATGGGTGTATTAGTGGTAGTGGCTAGCATGCTCTTGCTTAATCAAGAAAATCCTAAAAATGATGTATCCATTGCCATGCATGAGCCGGTTACAAAACCTGCAAGATTAGGTGAATTCGAATTTATTGCCAGCCCGCAACAGACATCTGCGCTATTTGCACAAGTTGAAATGATGCGTAAAGGCAATTGCCAACTGATAGAAGCGATTCAGCTACCTGATTCCTACAAAAAAGTTTATTTTGAAAATATTGTACTCGGTCAAATTTCCACCGATCCCAGCGAGCAAAAACTAGTGCTTGAGTTGCTACAAAAAGTGCGTTGCAATTACACGCCGATACTCATGGCCAACTCCAGATAATAAAAAAGCCGACATTTGCCAGCTTTTTTATTTAATACCTTGCGATTAAATCGCTTCTAACAATTTCTTAAGATTACCTAAACCACCATCAAACACGCCGTTAATTGTATCTTTTGCTGTTTTGTCATCGGCACCATCTTTATGTTCAAAATCTGCAACCCAAGTAACTATACTTTTATCCTTACCAGCTGATTTAACTTCAAGGGTTGCAGAATAATCACTCACAGGCAAAACACTTTCAGTAATTATATAACTCATCGTTTTTTCTTCTGCACTGTATGCAGTGAGTGTTTCATTAATTTTTCCACCATCTTGTAGCGTAAGTACGCGCTTGGCGCCTTTTACATTGTGAGCGCCTTCCACGATATCTGTTTTTGCAACGGCCGGATGCCATGCCCCCAAGTCCCCAAAATTAGCAATTTTTTTCCAAGCCTTATCTGCCGAAACATTTACTTGAATAGACTTACTAGCGTGTAACACATCGCCTGCTTGCGCTTGGCTGGTAAAACTTAAAACTAAAACTGAAAGCCCTATTAAAAACTTATTCATTCAAATCTCCTTAAATTTATTACGGCAAAATATACTATACCGTTCTGTATATTTTAATGCAGAATATTGATAAAGTAAATATCTATTTACTCATTTTTTCAATATCTTATTTATATAATAAAATTTAATGCACTAATTAACATTACTTGTAAGTATATCCATACAAATTGAATAAATCTCATGCTATACTGATTACATGAGTGCTTTAAAAGATAGAATTTTAGTCACCGCCACCGATCTTTTTCAGACGCGTGGCATCAACTCCACTGGCGTGGATACTATTGTCGCGGTGGCTGGCACCACCAAAATGACGCTGTACAAATACTTCAACACCAAAGAAGAGCTCATTTTAGAAGTACTCAAAAAAGGTCAGCAAGATTTTCAAGGTTGGCTGGATGCCAGGCTGAATGCGAGCAGCAAAAAACCTTCAGAAAAAATACAGCAACTGTTTGATTTTATTGAAGAATGGGTTACTTCACCCCATTTTTCTGGCATGGGGTTTATCAAGGCTTCTGCTGAGTTTCCAAACGAAGAAAACCCAATTCATCAGCTTTCTTCTAAACAATCCCGCGAATTCAGGCAATACATTAGCAAGCTTGCCACTGAAGCAAACATTAAGGATGCTGATGGTCTTGCGTTACAACTCTCATTATTGTTTGAAGGCGCAGTGCAGGCCGAGCAGATGAAACGCGGTTCTGGTGCCATTAAATACGCTAAGAAAGCTGCCAAAATCTTGATTGATGGTGCTGGCAAAATTTAAGCTTTACTGGCATGAGCTTGCCATACGTGTGTGCGCTAAACGATAATGCCGTTTTACCATCAACATCACTAAAACGACTCTTTTCATGCATACCCTAATCTGCGGTTCCCTCGCCTATGACACTATTATGGTGTTTCGTGACCAATTCAAAAATCATATTCTGCCTGATCAAATTCACAAACTGAGCGTGGCCTTTTATGTGCCCGAAATGCGTCGTGAATTTGGTGGTACCGCCGGCAACATCGCTTACAACCTGCAATTGCTGGAGGGTAAACCACTCATTATGGCAACGGTGGGCGAAGACTTTGCCCCCTATGCAGCATGGCTAAGCCAAAATAATCTCGATAATACACACATCAAATCGATTGCAAAAAACTATACGGCGCAGGCGTTCATTACGACTGATTTGGATGACAATCAAATCACTGCGTTTCATCCGGGCGCCATGGTGGAATCACATCAAAACAGCGTTCAGCAGACAAGAGAGGTTAGTTTGGCGATTATCGCACCAGATGGTCGAGATGGCATGTTTATGCATGCGCGCGAGTGCTTTGAAGCAGGTATTCCGTTTATGTTTGATCCTGGTCAAGGACTGCCCATGTTTAATGGTGAAGAATTGATGAATTTTATTGAAATGGCTACTTATCTAGCTGTTAATGACTACGAGGCGCAAGTACTGCAAGATAAAACTGGCCTCACTTTAGAACAATTAGCCGCAAAAGTAGAAGCACTGATTGTTACCCTGGGCGCCAGTGGATCTCACATTTATGCAGATAGTCAACGTTTTGAGATTCCATGCGTTAAGGCAGAAAAAGTGGTTGATCCAACCGGTTGTGGCGATGCCTATCGTGCCGGCCTACTGTATGGCATTGCCAATGGCTGGGATTGGCTGACTACTGGCAGACTCGCTTCTACCATGGGGGCCATTAAAATTGCGAGCCGTGGTGGGCAAAACCATCAACCAAGCCGCACTGAAATAGAGAACGTTTACAGTCAAGCACTGGTCGAACAAATAGTGCTTCAGGAAAATTTGAGTATTTAGCTGTTTTATTGGGAGAAAAAAATGAGTTTATTAAAACTATTATTCATCGCAACCTTGTCCACTTTTCTAGCCGCTTGCGCTAGTTCAAATTCGGGTAGCGTATATAAGCGCGATGATGCGCGCAAGGTACAGACTGTAAAAACAGGTGTGGTAGAAAGCGTACGTACTGTTAAATTAGAAGGTACTAAATCACCAGTAGGGACGGTTGCTGGTGGTGCGATTGGCGGTATCGCAGGTAGTTCGATTGGCAGTGGGCGCGGAAGCGCGGTAGCAGCAGTGGTCGGTGCGGTGGCTGGTGCAATTGCAGGTTCCGCAGTTGAGGAAGTGGCTACGCGTAAAGATGCCATTGAAATTACCGTAAAACTAGATGGTGGCAGCATGATTGCGATTGTGCAAGAAGCAGATGAGCAGTTTCACCCCGGCGAAAAAGTGCGTATTGTGGAAAATAGCGACACTTCTCGTGTGACACACTAACGCAATTTAATAGTCAATTTCACCAAATCGTCATTAAACATTAATCTAATCTTCATTTAGCGTCCATATCATCTCTTCCAACTTAAGGAGAGATGATATGTTCAACAAGCAGCTACACCAGCCTAAGCAGGCACATGCCAAAAATCGTTTATACTTATCGCTAGCACGCAATCCGGCTGAAGTTGCTGAAGCCCAGCGCCTGCGTTATAAAGTGTTTGCTGAAGAAATGGGCGCCGAACTACCCGGTACGGGTGGCTTGGATGTAGATGGTTTTGATGAGTTTTGCGATCATCTGCTCGTGCGCGAAAGCGGTACACATCAAGTAATTGGCACCTACCGCATTTTAAGCCCGCACAAAGCCAACGAGGCTGGTGGTTATTATTCTGCTGGCGAGTTTGATCTAAGTCGTATCAACCATTTGTTTGATCGCACTGTGGAAGTGGGTCGCGCCTGTGTCCATCAAAACTACCGCAACGGCGGCACAATTACCATGCTTTGGGCTGGGCTTGCTAAGTACATGCAAATGCATCATTACGAATACATGATAGGCTGCGCCAGCATTCCTATGCATGACGGTGGTCACGCGGCAGCTTCTCTCTACAATAAACTTAAAGATGAGTATTTAGCCCCTAATGAATATCGAGTATTCCCACGTATGCCATTACCGATTTCAGCACTTAACCAAGACATGCAAGTAGCCTGTCCGCCTTTAATTAAAGGCTATTTAAGGTTAGGTGCGCAAATTTGCGGCGAGCCCGCTTGGGATAGCAGCTTTAACACCGCAGACATGTTAGTAATGTTATCATTATCAAAAATTAACCTTCGATATGCCACGCATTTCTTAAAATAGCATTTGCCAGAAACCAACGTTCTCACACGCGCTTATCGTATAGCCCGCATATTGCTACATACCCTCATTGGTGTAGCAATTGCGGCTTTGCTATGGCCGTTGATTAACCAAGCTAAAAAACTTGGATTAACTCAGTGGTGGTGTAAGCATTTATTGGGGTGTTTTAATATTCAAGTCACCACCAGCGGCCAGCGGCCACCTGTTGATACACGAGCGACCATGTTCGTAGCGAATCATATTTCATGGTCAGATATTCACGTCATCAATAGCGTGATTCCGCTACAATTTATTGCCAAACTTGAGATTAAAGACTGGCCCATTTTTGGCTATCTAGTTAAAAAAACGGGTACGGTATTTATCGATAGAACCAATAGAAAAGATGCAGTGCGCATTGTTGAGATTGCCAGTTCGCACCTAAAAAACGGTGATAATCTCGGATTTTTCCCAGAAGGCACAACCACAGACGGTACACATATGGTTAAATTCAAAAGTAGCGTCATACAAGCCCCAATCGCCGCAAATGCAATCGTTTGGCCTATTGCTATTCATTACCCAATGCCAAACGGTAGCGCAAATACACAAATGGCTTATGCAAACAATACCACCCTGATTGAATCGATGATGAACGTGATTAGGCTCAAAAACCCAGTAGTCAGCTTGCACTTTTTAGCCCCTATCAGTACACACCAATCTACAAGGCAGGCGGTCACCAAGGCTGCTTTTGATACTATTTCAAAACAACTTAACTTTTAGGCTTGTCATTCACGTTTGATGACACTTGCGTGATTGTTTTCGTTTCTAGGCACATAGCGGTTAATTTCCCACCCCATAAGCAGCCGGTATCCAAGGCGTGAATGTTGGCGCGCTGATGCAAACCCAAGGCAGACCAATGTCCGCAGACAAACCTTACCGTCTGCGTTTGCCTACTTGGCACATCAAACCAAGGCATATATCCAGTGGGAATATCTTTCAGTTCGCCCTTAAAGCCAAAATCGAGCTCCCCCGCTGGCGTACAAATGCGCATGCGTGTCATAGCATTAGTAATAGCACGTAAGCGGTTAATGCCTAGCAAACTATCCCGCCAGCCATTGGGCGTATTACCGTACATATTAAGCAAAAAATCTTGGTAATATTGCCCTTGTAATGCCGCTTCAACCTCTTTAGCGTATGAAAATGCATCGCCTAGTGACCATTGCGGCAACAAACCCGCATGTACCATCACATACTCATCGTTCGACACCATCAATGGTTGATGACGCAGCCAAGTCAGTAGCTGCTGTGCATCCGGCGCATCTATGATGGTTTGCAAGGTATCGCTACGATGCGCAGAACGAATACCATGCGCAACGGCAAGTGCATGCAAATCATGATTACCCAACACCATCGTGATATGGTCTCGATGCTGATAACACCAGCGCAACACCTCAAGCGAGCCGCTGCCGCGATTCACTAAATCGCCAACCAACCATAATTTATCCGTTTCGAGATTAAACCGAACGCGTTTGAGCAATAACTGAAATGCGTGGTAACAGCCTTGAATATCGCCTATTGCGTAGGTTGCCATAAACTTGAAAAATAATCTCGGCTTACATCTTTCTTGATTATTTTGCCGGTTCTGCAGCTAATACAGCAGATTGAGGTAATTTGAAACTTGCTCCAGACTGATTAGCCATGTGAACAACTGCTCGAGCAACTTCTCCATCGCTTAAATCTGCACTTCCGCCACGCGCTGGCATGGTTCGAATACCCTCGATAGCATGCCGAGTGAGCTTCTCGTATCCTTGTGCAATGCGTGGTTTCCAAGCAGCCATATCACCAATTTTGGGGGATCCCAATACGCCAGCCAGATGGCAAGCGGCACATGCTGTTTTCACTACTTCCTCACCATTTTTTTCGACACTAGAAGCACTTTTACTGTCAACCTCAACCACGGCTATTGGCTTAATACGCGCATCCACTGTTTCGGCAGAGTCTGCTAAGGCAGGCGTTTCAGGCGATTTTGTGAGTGTACAGATCACAAAAATAGGCGCAACGATACCGCCCAAAATAATGATCGCTTTCTGCAAGCCGTTAATAGTTGAAGTGCTGTGTGTATTCATAGTGCTGCCGTCCGCTGTTGATTCAATTAAGTGTTTCCATTATACCAGCTAGGAAAGCGTAGCCAAGCAAAGGACAAGCAGCAGTGCATTTGCTATAATCAGCTACAAGGCGCTCGTAGCTCAGCTGGATAGAGTGTTGGTTTCCGAAGCCAAAGGTCGTGGGTTCGACTCCCGCCGGGCGCACCAGTTTTATATAAAAGTGAACACTTCTTACAACTGATTTGCTTTTGTCTTTTCTAGGGTAGCATTCTTATTAGGGCATTATCACGCTTAATATAATGATGATGCAAGCCTGCTATTGCGTGTGTGAAAATCAGAAAATAGCCTATGCTACCCGTTATTTCATGCAACTTTTTGACTGTGTCGGCTAGCTCTTTATCTGCAGAAATTAGTGGAGGTAACTCAAATCCAAAAAATGGAATAGGTTTCCCTGCCGCACTTAACATCAGCCAACCAGCGATTGGCGTTCCTATCATCAGTAAATACAACACGAAATGCATTGCTCTTGCTGAATAATGGACTAGCTTACCAAGATTGGGCTGAATAGTGGGCGTATGGCTTGTTAGTCTGAATAGTAAGCGAAAAAA
>JBQTJZ010000025.1:0-14674 GCA_052386615.1 Methylophilaceae bacterium | reverse complement strand
GGCTAAAACTGATAGAAAATGCTGTAAATCTTCATGCAAATCCTCTTTTAACTTCCCTGAGCGCAGCACTTAGAGATTGGCAGCCTCACCAAACGATTGAATCATTTGTAGCAAACATCAATCACCTCATTTTTTTATGGCTCAATGCCATTCAAGATGGCGCAAGCCCGCAATCTGTCCTCAGATTACTCCAGTGCTTTGAACTCAAATCGATTTTGGGCATTAGTAGTATGTCAGCGTCAAGTTCGTCAGCTTTCCATTTGTTTTTGTTCGATTTGGTGACTGAAACCTCGCATCGACATCATCAGCTTACGCTAGATTATTTACTCAATTATGATGTCAATACGCAATCGCCTCATGTAAGCCAATTATTGCCCAATGTGGAGACGGCTATTAGTCAATCGGCTGCAGATCAATTCATCGGCTTAATATCGCTACAATTTCAGTCTGCCAAGAACAATCTTACTTTTTCAAAACCGGTCACGCAAGATTTGAATAAACAAATTGCTGCAATATTGCAACAAAATATCGAGCCCAGTTTTCAACTGTACTTTAGTGGCGACTCTCAATTTGATATTTTAATCCCCAAGTTAACCGGCGCTGCCCATGTTAATTTGCTCGTTGCAAAAATTAGCAGAGCTTTCGAGCAAATGCTTTTTCTAAATCAGCAATCCATCTTGGTGACTCCTTTTGTTGGTTGCGCCTTTGGCCTAGCGAGCGCCCAGAATGCGAGTGCTTTATTCTACAACGCGCGCCTTGCGCTGGAGGGGGCGGTGACAAAGCAGCAGCAAATGATGATCTATAGCAATGAGCTGAGAGTACAACTGATAGAGCAAAGCGCACTTGAAACAAAAGTTTTAGAGGCTTTTGGCAGCGATAATCTAACCTTGTTTTTTCAGCCTATAGTTAATCTTAAAAACTCAAAATGTGCCGGCGCGGAGTTATTATTACGCTGGTCAGAGAAGTTCAGCTTAAACGTCTATCCTAGCGTAACCATCGAAATTCTAAATAAAGTAGGTAAAGGCAAATTATTTACCCGTTGGTTGATTAACTCAGCGTGCCGTTATGCAAGCGAGCTCAAACGCGAACATCAACTGGTGCTTTACCTTACCATTAATCTACGCGCTGAAGACTTGTACGATACTGAATTGCCCCATCTATTGTCACAAGCGATCGCATTATGGAAAATCGATGCTAAAAGCATTGTGCTGGAAATCACAGAAAATGGCATTCTCGAATACAATGAAAGTGCTAATTCTGTCATTCATCAGCTATCTGCCCTAGGGTTTAAGTTTGCCCTAGACGATTTTGGTACAGGATTTTCTTCGTTATCTCGTCTACGCACAATGCCCATTGACTTAATTAAAATAGACCAATCATTTGTACGCGATATTTCACACTCGAAAGACGACTTCAAAATTGTGCAATCAATTGCCATGCTGGCTAAAAGCTTGGGTAAGGAAGTGTTAGCGGAAGGTGTAGAAGACAAAGATTGTTTGGCGCTCATTAAAAAATTAAAAATCGATAAATGCCAAGGTTACTATTATGCCAAGCCAATGGCATTTGAGCAGTTTGTTGATTGGGCAAAAGCACATTAATGGCTTGCCTGATATAATACTGTTTTTAAGTGTCGCTCATTTTCAATAAAATCGTTTAGCGCAGATCATGCAAATCACCACCCGCCTAGAATTCGATGCTGGGCACCGTATCCCAAATCACAAAAGTCAATGCCGTAATCTGCATGGGCATCGCTATGCGCTCGAAATTACACTGAGTGGTGATGTCATCAAACAGGAACAACTTTCAGAGAATGGCATGGTCATGGATTTTTCTGATGTGAAACGCATTGCACGTGAAGCCGTTACCGATGTATGGGATCATGCTTTTTTAGTTTATGTTGAAGATAAAACCGTACTAGATTTTTTGAATTCTCTACCTAATCACAAAACAGTGATTTTTCCGAGTGTCCCTACGGCAGAAAACATGGCAACCGAGGCATTCAAAATACTCCAACATCACTATCATGATATGTATGGCAACGATTTGAAACTAGAGCGCGTGCGCTTATACGAAACTCCCAATAGCTGGGCTGATGCAACCAGCTAAATTTGCACTACAAATGCTGCATCACTTGCTGCAAGCTTTGTTGCCAACTCGGGAGCTCAAGCCCAAATGCGAGTTTCAACTTACCATTATCTAGTCTTGAATTAGCAGGACGCTTTGCAGGCATGGGATAATCGGCACTGTTAATTGCTTCTATATTATTTAGATTCGTTTTTAAAGCTGGTACCTTGCTTAGGCGGTTATATTCCTTCACAATTTCGCAGGCGAAACCGTGCCATGAGGTACGGCCTGAATTAGTGATATGAAAAATACCCGACTGATTCTCTAGTTTTGGTTGCCAACTTTCTATTATATTACCCACAGCCTCAGCAATATCCATAATGCTAGTGGGAGCACCATATTTGTTAGCGACGATATTAAGTCTATCTCGTTCACTGGCTAATCGCAGTATCGTCTTTAAAAAATTAGCTCCGTATACCCCGTACGCCCAACTCGTACGCAAAATGAGATGCGATGATCCGATAGCCTTAATTGCGTTTTCACCCGCCAACTTACTTTTACCATAGGTATTAATAGGGTTTACCGCATCATCTTCAACATAAGGGAATTGTTTGCTGCCGTCATATACGTAATCCGTCGAAAAATGAATCAGCGCTGCATCTAACTTGGCAGCTTCTTCTGCCAGTATTTGCGGCGCCACCGCGTTAATTGCATAAGCAAGTTCTGGCTCGGTTTCGGCTTTATCTACCGCAGTGTAAGCCGCTGGGTTAATAATTAAGTCGGGTTTGATTTCACGCACTGTTGTTCGGATTGCATCAATATTAGACAAATCCAACTGGTTCCGAGTCAATGCAATGATTTGAAACTCAGACTGCAGAGGTAATAAGGCATGCCCAACCTGGCCATTCACCCCTGTAAGTAATATTCTGCGAGGATTCATGACTTAAATGAATTTTTTGGCATCTTGAAAAGACAGCCCAGCGCCATCCTTCACAGATAGCGCCGGCGTGGCCTCTAACGGCCAGTTTATACCAATAGCGGGGTCATCCCATCTAATCGTGCATTCAAACTGTGGCGCATAAAAATCTGTTGTTTTGTACAAAAACTCTGCTGTATCTGATAATACTAGAAACCCATGTGCAAAGCCGGGGGGCACCCATATTTGGTAATTGTTTTGAGCGGATAAATATTGTCCTACCCATTGGCCGAAAGTGGCAGAGGATTGTCTCAAATCCACCGCCACATCAAATACCTCGCCTTGCGTTACACGTACTAACTTACCCTGTGCTTGTTCAATCTGATAGTGCAGACCACGTAATACATTTTTGGAAGATTTTGAATGGTTATCCTGTACAAAATGAGCTTTTAATCCTGTTGCTTGCTCAAACAGATTAGCGTTAAAACTTTCAAAGAAAAAACCGCGTTCATCTCCGAATACCTTGGGCTCAAATATCAGCACATCTGAAATGGCCGTTCGGATAACCTTCATTACAGCACCTGCTCAGTCAACAATTGTTTAAGATACTGCCCATAACCATTTTTAGCATATTTGATTGCCATTGCCTCGAGTTGAATCGCACTAATAAAGCCCATGCGGTAGGCAATCTCTTCTGGGCAGGCAATTTTCAAACCTTGGCGCTTTTCAATCGTTTGAATAAAACTACTGGCCTCAATCAGAGAATCATGTGTTCCCGTGTCCAGCCAAGCCATACCACGCCCCATTACTTCTACTTGCAAGTCCCCTGCTTCTAAGTAAACACGATTCAAATCGGTAATTTCTAATTCGCCACGTGCTGATGGTTTGAGATTTTTGGCAATTTTGACTACATGATTATCGTAAAAATAGAGCCCTGTCACCGCATAGCGCGACTTAGGCTTTGTCGGTTTTTCTTCCAAACTAATTGCGTGGCCGTCTACATTAAACTCCACCACACCGTACCGCTCAGGATCATGCACAGGATATGCAAACACTGTTGCTCCAGAACTACGTTTAGCCGCTTTTTGTGTCATCAGCGCCAGTTCGTGCCCGTAAAAAATATTATCCCCTAACACAAGGGCACAAGGGTTACTGCCAATGAAAGACTCGCCAATAATAAAGGCTTGCGCCAAGCCATCTGGCGATGGTTGAACCGCATAGCTAATTTGCATTCCCCACTGACGGCCATCCTCTAACAACTCTTTAAACCGTGGAGTATCCTGCGGGGTTGAGATGATAAGCACCTCGCGGATCCCCGCTAGCATCAGTGCTGAAAGTGGATAATAGATCATGGGTTTATCATATACGGGCAATAATTGCTTGGAAACCACCTGCGTCACAGGATACAAGCGCGTACCAGAGCCTCCAGCCAATACGATTCCCTTCATTGCGGTATGATTGGTTGCCATTACGCTATCTCCTCACCACGCGCTTGGTAGTTTTTATTCATCCAGTTTTTATATTCGCCGCTGGTGACATTCATCACCCAATCCTGATGTTGCAAATACCACATCACGGTTTTATGAATCCCCGTTTCAAAGGTTTCTGCAGGCTTCCAGCCTAACTCACGCTCAATTTTTGTCGCATCAATTGCATAACGTTGGTCATGTCCGGGGCGGTCTTGCACATAGGTAATCTGGTCTCGATAACTGCCTTTTTCCTTAGGCTTTTGCTTATCTAAGATTTCACATAAGGTATGCACAACTTCTAAGTTTGTTTTTTCGTTCCAACCGCCAATGTTATAAGTTTCGCCTACCCTGCCCGCCTCCAACACACGACGAATCGCACTGCAATGATCCGCCACGTACAGCCAGTCGCGCACATTGCTACCATTACCGTAAATAGGCAGTGGCTTCCCATTAAGCGCATTATGTATCACTAGGGGAATAAGCTTTTCGGGAAAGTGATATGGACCATAATTATTAGAACAATTAGTAGTGAGCATGGGCATGCCATAAGTATGATGATACGCACGCACCAAATGATCAGAAGCCGCTTTCGAAGCTGAATATGGGCTATTTGGCTCGTAAGGATTGGTTTCTTTAAATGCAGGATCTTTCGCGCTTAGTGAGCCATACACTTCGTCAGTAGAGACATGTAAGCATCTAAAGCTCGCTTGGTTCACTTTGCTTAAGCTACCCCAATATGCGCGAATTTCTTCTAGTAAATTAAACGTGCCAACAATATTCGTTTGAATAAATTCGCCAGGTGCATGAATAGATCGATCTACATGACTTTCTGCGGCAAAGTTAAGCACCGCGCGTGGCTGATGGGTTTTGAGTAGTTCGGCTACCACTGCTCTATCCCCAATATCGGCCTGCATAAATATGTGTTGTTCATTATTGGCAATTGCTGCCAAATTTTCTAAATTGCCGGCATAGGTCAGTTTGTCTAAATTCACCACCTTGCCTAGCCCAAGCGCAACCCATGCATTGACAAAATTACTGCCAATGAAACCAGCGCCACCTGTGACCAAAATACAATTGTTCATGTTCCGCCTATGTGAAATTAACTAAAAATAGTTCTTTACCAAGGCAATATGCCAGACTTTGGAAGCGCCTGTAAATAAGCATCATGTGCTGTCCTTTCTTCATCATTCGCCATCAATACGCTAAGTGGGGCATGATTTTTTTCCCTACTCAAACTTGTGTTTGTTAACTCATTGTGCCCCAAATCAATCATCAAACTCTCTTGGCCGCGCGTCATCGCCATGTAAACCTCTGCTAGCAACTCCGCATCTAACAAGGCGCCATGCAAAGTACGACGCGAGTTATCGATACCAAAATGTCTACATAGCGCATCTAAATTGTTGCGTTGGCCAGGTCGAGCCTCTTTTGCCATTTTGAGGGTGTCCGTGATTTTATCGCATATCGTACCCATTGGCTGTAGCCCAATGCGACCAAGCTCACTATTCAAAAACCCAATATCAAACGGTGCATTGTGGATAATAAGTTCAGCACTCTTAACAAACTCGATAAATTCGCTCGCTACTGTTTCAAATAGAGGTTTGTCTTGCAAAAAATCTGCTGTAATCCCATGCACTTCCTGCGCCGCTATATCTATATCACGCTGTGGGTTTAAATAAACATGGTAATGATTGCCCGTTAAGCGGCGATTAATGGTCTCAATCGCCGCAATTTCGATAATGCGATGTCCGTGTTCTGGGTAAAGTCCTGTGGTTTCGGTGTCTAAAAATATTTGCCGCATTACTTACCTAATTGATCCAAAATAATGGCTACGCCTTCATTAGCAAGTGCGTCTGCACGTTCGTTGCCATCAATTCCATCGTGCCCGCGCACCCAAATCCATTCAACCTGATGTGCTTTTACCGTTGCATCCAGCGTTTTCCATAAATCATCGTTTTTTACTGGTTTTTTATCCGCCGTGTGCCAATTTTTAGCCTTCCATCCTTCAATCCATTCGGTCATCCCTTTTTGTACGTAGGATGAATCCGTATACAACTTAACCCTGCTAGGACGTTTCAGCATCTCAAGTGCGCGAATCACCGCGGTCAGTTCCATGCGATTGTTGGTGGTATTTTCCTCGCCACCACAAATAGATTTTTCCTTACCGTTATATTGTAGCCAAGCTCCCCAACCGCCAGGACCGGGATTACCTTTACACGCTCCATCAGCATAGATTTCAACAAAATCGTTCATTTTTAGTATTTTCTCTAGGCATCTGTTTGTTTTATTTTTTGCGATGGTTTGGCTTTTTTAGAGCTGCTAACCACTAATCTAGACTTTAATGAGTGCTGCTTCCAGTTTGGTTTTAATAATGTCATATTGACTACACGTTTTTTTGCCACAATAAAATATAGCCCACCCACCATTGGCCACCATTTACTGCCTATTTTATCCATAAACTGAAAACGATTGAGCCATTTTTCATCATTAATCGGCAACTCATAGCAACAAAACTGCGCTTCCACAAACTCCAGACCTAACAAAGCCAGCCAATCTTTAATACGCGACATCGAAAAAAACTGTCCATGCCATGGATAGGTACTTTCTTTACTCAACCAGTTCTTGACTCCCCAGGCACTGAGCGGGTTAAACCCGGTAAGCAATAAGTATCCTTCGGGTACAAGTACGCGCCCAGCCTCTCGCAATGTTTGATGAGGATTTTCGCTAAATTCAAGCGCATGCGGCAAACACAGTAAATCAATACAATTTTCTGCGAATGGCAAATAGTCGCTTTCACAAAGTAAATTTCCTAATAGCTTATCCGTACGCAGAATATGCGGAATACGCGAATTTTCAAGAAAGTTAATTTGCGGCAATCCAATTTGTACCGCATTAAACCCAAAGATGTCACTCACTGCTGCATCATATATTTTTTGTTCATGCGTCAATAAATATTGACCTAGTGTGGTCTCCAGCCAAGTGTCTTGTGTGGTGGTTTGCATGCTTTTTTGCAATTAAAGATTGACAAAAAGTTCAATAAATTCAATATTCAAATTTGACTGAATGATTAAAATTAAATGAATACCCAATTAAGATGCTGCATATAGTTCCAATCCCTGCTTTCCACGATAATTATATATGGCTTTTGCATAATGAGCGCGATGCCGTTGTAATTGATCCGGGAGATGCCTTACCCGTGCTGAAAATGTTGGATAAGCTTAAGCTTAATTTATCAACTATTTTAATTACACATCATCACTCTGACCACATCGATGGCGTTGCTAGGTTAGTTAAAGATTATTCTGCACAAGTATTCGCACCACAGTACGAGCAATATACCTTTGCACATCACCCCTTAGCCGAAGGCGCCAAAATTAATTTGCCTAAGCTTCGGTTAACATTTGAAGTACTTTGGTTACCCGGACACACGCTCGGACACATTGCTTATCTAAATGAAGGGTATTTATTTTGTGGCGATACCTTATTTAGTGCGGGTTGTGGTCGTTTATTTGAAGGATCACCCACTCAGATGTTAAATGCTTTAAATCGACTAAAAAACCTGAATCCGCTGACTAAAGTTTATTGCACGCACGAATACACCGATAAAAATATTGCCTTCGCGCTGACGCTAGAACCCGACAATCAGGACTTAATCGAACGAGGTAAAGCTGTGCAACACTTGCGCGCCGAAAATCTACCCAGCCTACCCAGCACGATTGGCTTAGAGCTCAGAATCAATCCTTTTTTGCGTTGCAATCAGCCTACTATAGTAAAAAATTCAAAAGCAGAAAACCTCGACGAGCTATCTGTTTTTACTAAAATTAGAGCGTTGAGAAATCATTATTAATCATAACGATAAGTACTATTCATTAAGTAAAATTTTTACTTGACTAGCCTATTCACCACTATTAACATTCCATTCTTGATTTTGTGGAACACCCCTCCATGCACGTGACAGCAACGCTATTGCTTATCAATTCTAGCCATATACACAACTAACGCAATCCGCTTCGCAAAATTCATAGTAGAATGGAAAGCGAAAAATCAGAGATTCCAGTTAAATTAAACACTACCAAGCTTAACTCAATAAACCAGCCAAAAAAATGAATCCGCGCGCATTTCTAAACAGCGAAGTATCCACTAGAAATGCTAAAACAATCACAATAATATTAGCGTTAATGAGTTTTGTGCTCAGTAGCTGCGAACAAAAAGTGATTGACACTACCGATTACAACAGAATTTATCCTAGTCAAGAAGGGGGCACCCTCATCGATGCCATGATCGGCGAACCCAGTGGTTTAATTTCTATGATTGCAGGTGAGTCCGCCTCATCCGCCGTTACTGCGAATATTTTTAACAAACTACTAAAATATGATAAAAACCTAGACTTAGAAGGTGAACTAGCGAAATCCTGGCATGTTTCCGTCGATCAAAAAACCATCACTTTTAAGCTTAAACCCAACCTTAAATGGGCTGATGGTAAACCACTCACTAGCGCAGATGTAATCTTTACTTGGCAAGCTGTCACTAATGAAAAAACTGCTAGTCCCTATGCCTCCGATTACCAGTTAGTGAAAAAAGTTGAAACTCCTGACGCACACACCTTTAGCGTGACTTATGAGCAAGCCTATGCCCCGGCCCTAGATAGCTGGGCTGGGCTGCAGATACTCCCAAAGCATCTGCTTGAAGGTAAAGATTTACGTACTACCGAATTCACGCGCAATCCCGTGGGCAGCCATTATTACAAACTTGATAGCTGGGCACATGGCGAGAACCTTAAACTATCACGCAATCCAAGTGCCGTGTTAGGTCAAGCGAAAATCGACAAACTGGTTACCCGCATTATCCCTGATAACTCAGCCCAGTTTCTGGAGCTGATGGCAGATAATATTGACTTGATGGGGCTAGATCCGATTAAATACTCGCGCATTATTCCAGCGCGGCCCGATTTGCAACACAAACTCGCGCTCTACAAAGAACTGGGGAATAACTACACTTATCTTGGGTTTAACCTGAAACACAAGCCGTTTGATGATGTGCGCGTGCGGCGTGCGCTTAATTACGCTATCGACAAACAAGAGATTATCGATGGTGTACTGTTGGGTTTGGGTGAACCAGTTGCCTCGCCCTATAAGCCTGGTACGCGCTGGAGTAACCCTGAATTAAACCCTTACCCTTACAACCCTGCAAAAGCCAAAGCATTACTCAAAGAAGCTGGTTTCGCAGACACAAATAGTGACGGTATTTTAGAACGCGAAGGCAAGCCTTTTACTTTCGAGATTATCACCAACCAAAATAAAGAGCGAGAAAAATCCGCAGTACTTATTCAACGCCGATTAAAGGAAATTGGCGTTGAAGTCAATATACGAGCTATTGAATGGGCAAGTTTTATCAGCCGATTCATCAAAACAGGAGATTTCGATGTCGTATTGCTGGGCTGGGGATTGGGTCTGGATCCCGATCAATACAATATCTGGCACTCCAGTCAGCAGTCTCCAGGGCAATTTAATTTCATAGGATATAACAACCCAGCTATTGATAAGCTACTCGAACAAGGTCGTTTAGAACTTAACCCAGACAAACGCATGAGAATTTATCATGAATTTGCACGTGTTTTGCTAGATGACAGTCCTATCGTGTATCTATCCGCAGGTTATGGCTTAACCGCTATCCATAAACGTGTAAAGGGCATAGATAATCCTGCGCCTCCCGCCGGTATCGGGCACAACACGCACGAATGGACTATCCCTGAACCACTAAGAAGAAATGAAATAAGCGTAAATTGACATGTTGAAATATCTAATAAAACGCGTGCTATGGATGATTCCAATGTTGATTGGTATTAGCCTGATTTCTTTCTTTATCATGCACTTGGCACCTGGCGACATCACCAGCAACGAGGCGTCCTTCAATCCTAGGGCTAGTGAGGAGTCTCGGCAAAAATTGCGCGAGATGTACAATCTAGATAAACCGGTTATCGTGCAATATGGTTTATGGCTTAAGCGTATGGCAACGCTTGATTTTGGTCAATCGTTTGCATCACATCAGAAACCCGTGTTTTGGCAAACCACCAACCAAGAAGGCAACATCACCAAAGGACTGATTCAGGAAGCCTTGCCCATTACGCTGATGATTAATCTACTAGGGCTCTTTATTACGCTATCCTTGGCTATTCCGCTGGGCATCCTGTCAGCGCGTAAATATTTGGGTTGGCAAGACCGTTCTATTACTTTGTTTAACTTTATTGGCTTTTCCATTCCTGGCTTTTGGTTATCATTACTTTTAATGTACTGGCTTGGTGTAGTGAATAACTGGCTACCTATCTCTGGCTTGCATAGCATTCACTATGATACGCTCGATACTTGGGGAAAAATTAAAGACTCTGTCAGTCATTTAATATTGCCTGTCGTCATCCCCTCCATCACCGGACTCGCTGGTATTACGCTATTTGTCAAAAATGGCATGCTTGACGTGCTTAATCAGGATTACATCATCACCGCCCGTGCCAAGGGTCTTTCTGAACACAAAGTGGTCTATACCCACGCACTCAGAAACGCACTCTTGCCCCTTATTACTATTATTGGGCTGTCTATCCCAGGGCTCATCGGCGGCTCAGTAATAGCGGAAACTATTTTTGCCATTCCCGGTATGGGTAAGCTATTTTTCGATGCCGTACTCATGCGCGATTTCCCTGTCGTCATGGGCATACTCACGATTGGTTCTGCATTGACGCTGATAGGTAATTTAATTGCCGATCTCGCCTATGCATGGGCTGACCCGCGTGTGCGTCGTGGCGTAGTGAAGGATTGACGCCATGAATAAGAACATCTTCCACAAAGCACTATCAAACTCGCTGGCACTGGCCGGATTCTTCATTATTGTATTTGTATTTCTGCTTTCCATGCTTGCTCCTGTTATCTCTCCTTACGACCCGAATGCCATCGACGTGAAAGCAATCCTGTTAGCCCCCTCCACTATGCACTGGATGGGAACCGATGGCCTTGGACGCGATGTGCTCAGCCGTATGCTGCATGGCGGACGTATTTCATTATTAGTAGGCTTAGTCGCTGTTGGTATTTCTACCGCCATTGGTATCTTGCTAGGCGCGATTGCGGGCTATTATCGCGGCTGGATCGATACCGTCATTATGCGGTTGGTGGATGTCATGCTCTCTATCCCAAGTTTCTTCTTGATTTTGGCGGTCATTGCTTTTCTTACCCCTTCCATCATTAACATCATGATTGTGATTGGCCTCACTTCTTGGATGGGAGTTACTCGCTTGGTGCGGGCGGAGTTTTTAAGTTTAAGTGAGCGCGAATTTGTAATGGCATCGCGCACCTTGGCGGCAAAAGACGCCCGTTTGATTTTTATCCATTTACTGCCCAACAGTTTAACGCCAATCATTGTCAGCTCAGTATTAGGCGTAGCAAGTGCTGTGCTCATGGAGTCTGGGTTGAGCTTTTTGGGCTTAGGAGTGCAAGCTCCGCAAGCCTCCTGGGGCAATATTTTAACCGATGGTAAAGAATATATTCAATTTGCTTGGTGGCTGTCACTGTTTCCTGGCATGGCTATTTTAATTACCGTGTTAGGGTATAATTTACTTGGTGAAGGTTTAAGAGATGCACTTGACCCGAGAAGCGGGTCAAGCAAATAAATGCTCCACGCAGAGGATCAAGTAAAATTGTGTCCACAAAGTTAGATCTAACCATTCAACAGGAATCAATATGGGATTTTTAGCAGGTAAAAAAGTATTAATCGCAGGCTTACTAAGCAACCGCTCTATTGCCTATGGCATTGCTAGCGCCATGAAACGTGAAGGGGCCGAATTAGCATTTACCTATCAAATGGAAAAACACGCCCAGCGTGTAGCAGATTTAGCTGCAGATTTTGGTTCAAGCATCGTATTGCCTTGTGACGTAGCATTTGACGAACAAATCGAAGCACTGTTTCCTGCACTCGCTAAGCATTGGGATGGGCTAGACTCCGTGGTACACTCGCTGGCATTTGTGCCTAAAGTTGCATTGGATGGCGATTATCTGGATGCCGTTAACCGAGAATACTTTCGTATCGCGCATGACATCAGCTCATACAGTTTCTCTGCATTAGCAAAAGCAGCTTACCCAATGATGCAAGGACGCAATGGTAGCTTGCTCACGTTGAGTTATCTAGGGGCAGAACGTACCATGCCAAACTACAATGTGATGGGTGTAGCAAAGGCCAGCCTAGAAGCTAATGTACGTTATCTTGCGCAAAGCCTAGGTCCTCGGGGCATTCGCGTCAACGCAGTTTCTGCAGGACCAATCAAAACCCTTGCCGCTTCCGGCATTGCAGATTTTGACAAAATGATTGGCTTTAACGAGAAGCACACTGCTCTGCGCCGCAATGTGACTATTGATGAAGTAGGCAACGCAGCTGCGTTTTTATGCAGCGACCTAGCCTCAGGCATTACCGGTGAAATTACTTACGTTGACGGCGGCATGAATATCACTGCCGCAGGTCAAATAGAATAAATATCCAGTAAAAAAATAAACAAGCTGACATTAGTCAGCTTGTTTATTAACAACGATTACTGTGCATCACTTTCTAATAACTTACGATTAACTTCAATTGTCGTATTAGCCTTAAGCGATTTCCCAAAAGCACTAATATATTCAGCCGCCAGCGCACTTTCTAAATCAATTTCAGCTGTTTTCTTTGCTTCTTCATCGGCCGCCAAAGCGTTATCTACGCGCGATACTTGTAAAAATACATAAGCTCTATTGCCGTCTGCAAACCCAGTATACGCAGGCAATTTCGCGGTGTTTATTTTAAACACGCGATTCATGACTGGTTCAGTAAAACCTTGCGCGTTTTTGCGGTCAACTGTTACAGGGGGAGTCCACTCCAAATCTTCATCCGCATCACCTGCGCTAAGTTTAGCCAGCTTTGCTTCACCTTTTTCTTGCGCTAATTTAAGTGCCTGCTCCAGCTTGAGTACCGCCTCAATTCCCACCCTAACCTCGTCAAAACTTTTTGGTTTTTCCGCTTTATATTCAAGTACACGCGCAGAAACTAAATTATTAGGAGAAACCTCTACCGCCTCGGTATTGCGTTTTTCCTTTAAAACCTCATCGGAAAACACCATCCCTATCAGTTTGTCACTTTTGAAAAATTTTGCGCCATCTTCTCGGCTCATCCACCCCGAAGCTTGTAACTGCAAATTAAGCTTTTTCGCAACAGGCTGTAAACTACCCGATAGTTCGTATACGATGTTACCAAACTCTACTGTAAATTACGCATATTTAGCTTGTGCCTTTTGAAAGATGAGTTCACCTTTAATTTGCGCTTTCATACTGTCAAAAGAAGATGAAGATCCTGAAATACCCTCTAAACGAATAACATGATAGCCAAACTCAGACTCAACTAAATCGCTAATTTGCCCAACCTTCATTCCAAAAACCGCATCTTCAAATGACTTAACCATGGCACCACGCCCAAAGCTCCCTAAATTACCCCCCTTTGTAGCAGACCCTGGGTCTTGTGAAAATTTTACTGCCAGTTCTTCAAAAATTTTAGGATTCTTTTTCAGTTGATCAAGAATATCAAGTGCTTTTTCTTTCGCTGTGGCTTTGTCACTCTCGCTCGCGCCCACACCAAACCCTATCAAGATATGACTGGCTTCACGTTGTTCGTCCCCTTGGAATTTAGCCGCATTCTCATCATAAAACGCTTTTACTTCATCCTCGGCTACATTCACTTCTGCCACTAGGCCAGCGGCAGAAAGTAATGCGAATTCCAATTTGACTTGTTCAGGCTCTTTGAATTTATCTTTGTGTTGCTCGTAATAGGCCTTAACTCGTTCTGGTGTAATTTTTACCTGAGACACAAATTCTGCTGCTTTAATTTCAGCGGTGCTTATGTCACGCTGTTGATATGCATATTGCAAATTTTTCTCAGCAATCGATTTTGGCACGAACGCTAATCTAGCCAGCCCGTCGCGTGCTTGCTGTGTCACCAAATCGCCCCGAATACTCTCTTCAAATTTAGTTGCAGTTAACTTATTCTGCTCTAACGTTTTTTGATATAAATCTTCAGAAAATTTTCCATCTTGCTGAAATTCAGCGTGCGAATTTTAGAATCGGTGACGTGCAGCTTAGTGAGCATATTTTGGCTATGCCTGAATTTCAGCAAGATGGAAAATTTTCTTAAGAGTTATATCAAAAAACGTTAGAGCAGAATAAGTTAACTG
>JBQTJZ010000024.1:0-12826 GCA_052386615.1 Methylophilaceae bacterium | reverse complement strand
TACCACGCGTCCTTCTTCAGACGCAGCTGCCACTACCGTACCGCCTGGGCACATGCAAAAACTATACACACTGCGACCATTCGCTGCGTGGTGCACTAATTTGTAATCTGCCGCGACCAATAGGGGGTGCTGTGCGTTTTGACCATATCGGGCATGGTCGATAAGCGACTGTGGATGTTCGATACGGAAACCAATACTAAACGGTTTGGCTTCCAGGTAAATACCCTGTTTGTGTATCATCTCAAACGTATCGCGCGCACTATGACCAACTGCCAAAATCAGGTGATTGGTTGTAATAAATTCGCCACTTTCCAAAGTTACGCCTTGCACTGCCGCATGGTTAATCTCAATGCGCGCCACTTTACTTTGAAAACGAATCTCGCCACCTAGTTGTTGGATGGTTTTGCGTATTTGCTCCACCACACCCACCAGTCTAAATGTACCGATATGCGGGTGGCTCACATATTGAATTTCTTCTGGCGCGCCTGCTTTTACCAATTCGTCAATGACTTTGCGCCCGTAAAATTTCGGATCTTTGATTTGGCTGTAAAGCTTGCCATCAGAAAACGTGCCCGCGCCACCTTCACCATATTGCACGTTCGATTCCGGATTAAGTTTGCCGCCACGCCACAAGCCCCATGTGTCTTTGGTACGCTCACGTACAGATTTGCCACGCTCTAGTACGATAGGCCTAAACCCCGCTTGCGCCAGAATGAGTGCGGCAAAAATGCCGGCAGGCCCAAACCCGACGATGACAGGTCTTGATGTTAGATTGACAGGTGCGTTAGCAGGGAATTGATATGAAGTATCAGGGGCTGGCTTTATGTGGGGGTCTTTGGCAAATTTAGCTAATATTCTAGCTTCGTTTTTCAGTGTGCAATCTAGAATATAAACAAGCAAAATAGCATTGCGTTTACGGGCATCCACGCCACGCTTAAAAATGCTGAAATGGAGTAAATCTGCGTCGATAATACCAAGTTTCTTTAAAAGGGCTGCCTTAATCTCAGCTTCCGTATGCCCAGCGCCAGTTGCCAGTAACAAAGGCAGCTTGATTTCACTTACTCTAATCATGCGCTTATAGTTCTAAATTCAATTGTAATAATTTGCGTAACATCGGCACGGTAACTGGTTTTTGCGTAGTGAGTGACCATTCATCCAGTGCATCTAAAGTAGCCATCAGTGTGGGTAAATCGCGTCGCAAATAGCGCAAACAGTAATCAATGACCTCGTCTGGCAATTTAATGCCACGGTCCTTTGCATGGTTTTTAAGTGCATGAGCTTTTTCAACATCGTTAAGTGGATGTAACTGGTAAACCAAGCCCCAAGCTAGACGTGTCGCGAGATCGTCACGCAACCCCATTTGATTAGGCGCGTGCAATCCAGCCGTGATTAAAATGCCGCTACTTTCTTTAAGCTGATTATAGGTGTTGAATAAGTCAATTTGAGCCGTCTCTGTCAGTAAGTGTACATCGTCGGTAACGTTTATGCCTTCAGCCTTGCAGGCATTCAACAAATGACTTTTACCGCTTCCGCGCTCGCCCCATAGATAAATAAATTTGGATTGAGCGCGATGTGAAACAGTCGCATACAAACTATCAAGTACTTCAGTATTTCGACCCACCACAAAATTAGGCAAGCTGGGGGCCGCGATAGGCTTAATATCTAATAATAATTGCTGCATTAATTAAGATTACTTTAAGTAAGTATCGCTATTGAAATAGCTATCTTTGGTATGGCGCAAGCCCACCGCAATGGCAGCGCTAATTGGCAGCGCAAGCAACATACCAGCAAAGCCGAACAATTGGCCACCAGCGAGCAAAGCTAGAATAACAATCACCGGATGCAAGCCAATGCGGTCTCCGACCAAATAGGGAGTGAGAATAAAGCTTTCTACTAATTGCCCTACGCCAAATACAATTAGCACGGGAACTACCTGAGAAAATGAGGTAAATTGCAATAGTGCTAACGCGATTGCCATGATAAAAGCCAAAGCAAAGCCTAAATACGGCACAAAACTTAACAAACCTGCAATTAAGCCAATAGATAGTGCCATTTCTAGCCCTACTAACCATAAACTGAGACTATAAAATACACATAGCGCCGCCATTACAGAAAGTTGACCGCGTAAGAATTGAGCAACCACTTGGTCGACTTCTTTGGCGATGCGAGCGGTATCTTGAATCCAGTCTCTGGGAATTAATTCGCCAATATTTGCGACTAAATGATCCCAATCGCGGAGCAAATAGAATAGCACCACTGGCAGTAGAAAAAGATTTGCAATGATACCGATGAGTGCTAACCCTTGACTACCAGCGGTTTTAAGCACATCGCCCAGCAAGCCACCCGTGGTTTTCCAGTTTTTGCTGATAATGTCTTGGATTTGTGCGCTATCTATGGCTAAGCTAATGCCTAATTTTGATTGTAGCCAAGGTTCTATATTGTCTCGAATATTATCCAGTAGCGCAGGCAAACGTTCTGCAAGTAGTAAAGATTGCTTTTGTAGGAGTGGGACCAATATTAAAAACAGTAGCACGAACGCAGCTACAATGCCTAATAAGACAATGACAGTAGCGCTTGTTCTGCCAGTTTTTAATTTGCCTATCCCAGTCAAACTAAGCTTGTCGACTAATGGATCGCAAATATAAGCAAGCACGGCAGCGATTAAAAATGGCGTAAGCACTGGGCCTAGCATATAAACAATGAGGACAAAAGCGCCCAAAAATATTAGCCAGCGGTTATTGCTGATAAAGTTTGGCTGTTGTGTGGGTTGCGATTTGCTTTTTGGTTGATTAGCCATAGTGGGTTAAAATTGCAGATGAGTTAAAATTATACTTAAGTTAATCAAGGTTAATGCAATAAATTGAATCGAGACGCATTGTGACACATTCAACAGATAATACTGTCATCACCTATCGTGATGCAGGCGTAGACATTGAAGCAGGCGATGCCTTAGTTGAGCAAATTAAACCCTACGCTAAACTGACCATGCGGCCAGAGGTGTTGGCTGGTATTGGTGGATTTGGCTCATTGTTTGCTGTGCCATCAAAGTTTAAAGAGCCTATTTTGGTATCTGGTACCGATGGGGTTGGTACTAAGCTTAAGCTGGCGTTTGAACTCAATCAACATGACACCGTTGGGATTGATTTGGTGGCCATGAGCGTGAATGATATTTTAGTGCAGGGTGCTGAGCCACTATTTTTCCTGGATTATTTTGCCTGTGGAAAATTAGAGGTCGGCGTGGCGGCACAGGTCATTAAAGGTATTGCCGAAGGCTGTAAGCAATCAGGTTGCGCATTGGTGGGTGGTGAAACCGCAGAAATGCCAGGCATGTATCCTGCGGGAGAATATGATTTGGCTGGCTTTGCCGTAGGCTGTGTAGATAAAGCGAATATGATTGATGGTAGTACGATTAAATCTGGCGATGTAGTACTGGGGTTAGCTTCCAGCGGGGCACATTCGAATGGTTATTCGCTGATTCGTAAATTAATTGAAAAATCGGGTATTGATTTTGAATCCGATTTTCAGGGCAAAAAATTCAAAGACGTGGTAATGGCACCTACCCGTATTTATGTAAAGCCATTGCTTAAACTTATTTGGACAATGCCAGTGAAGGGCTTAGCGCACATTACTGGTGGAGGCATTACCGAGAACGTGCCCCGCGTACTGCCGGCAGGACTCACGGCTGAAATTAATAAAGGTAGCTGGGCGATGCCTCCCTTGTTCCAATGGCTAAAAGCGCAAGGCAATATTGCAGATAACGAAATGTACAAAACCTTTAATTGCGGCATTGGTATGGTGGTGATAGTGTCCGAAGAGCATGCGGCTGAAGCTTTAGATCTATTGCAGGAAGAGGGCGAATCGGTATGCATTATTGGTCACATTCGTCCACAAAATACGGGTGAAGCCGCGGCTATAGTAGTCTAGCTTGACAACGCGTTTACAGGTGATGCGTTCAATCATTTCACACAATAACGAAAGTATCACATGTTGAAATGGGTGAAACATAGTACGGTCTTTTTTTTGTGGGTTGCAAATTTAGCTTTCGCACAGCCTAAAAACATTCAATTAGAGTATGCGGTTACGCGCGATGGTAAGCCTTTTGCTGTAGTTAAAGAATCCTTTACGCAAGAGGGTAAACAATACCGCATACTCTCAACGACTAAAGGTATTGGGGTTTATGCATTGTTTGGTGAACGCGTTATTACTAGCGAGGGGGAGGTTACTACTCAAGGATTAAAACCGATGCGTTTTGAGCTTCATCGCGGGGATAATGCAAAAAAATCACTATTAGCCAATTTTGATTGGCCTAAAAAAACGCTCAATATGCAGAGTAAAGGCAAAATAAAAACCGTACATTTGTTACAGGGCACACAAGATTTGGCAAGCTATGCCTACCAGTTTATGTTCTCACCTCCGCTAAAAAGTGAAATTAAAGTAGCGGTTACCACTGGCAAAAAGCTTAACCAATATAAATATAAAGTAGCTAATCGCGGCTTGGTGGTTAAAGCCGCAGGAATTGACTATAAAACAGTGCATCTGACAAACGTACTATTAGAGGACAAAGATAAAAAAGAGCTATGGCTCTCAGAACAGCATAGTTATATTCCAGTGCGCTATCGCTTGATAGATGAAAATGGTGACAATTTAGAACAGACGCTTACGAAGTTACATGTGGAATAGACACCAAGCGATAACACAAGACTCCGGCTATCAAAGACTAGCATTAGCGTTGTGCGCTTCCATACTACTGCACATTTTTTTGCTGGGTGGCTTTAATTTTTCGATGCCATACTTGAAAAAAGAGCTACATGTCATCGAAGCCCGTATTCAAATGCCTAAAGCTGTGCCCAAGGTAACCGAAATCTCCGAGCTAGAGCCAATACAAGAAGAACTGGTTGAACCGCCAGCGCCAGTTCAGTCGCCTGATATCAATCAAGTAACGGAGATAGTCGCAGCTGATTTGGCTATATCTGAAGCGGTAGCTCCGGTTCAATCGCCCTCCCCAATACCGCTATCGTTAGACATAGCACAAAATGAAGCTGAAGCTGAAGCGGTAGAAGAAGAACCGCAACCGATTGATGCGGGGCTAGTGATTAACGAAAATGCCTATCAGTATGTGGTGACGGAATTTGATGTACGCACAGCGGTTGATGGACCAGTAGAGGGCACGGCAACCATTACTTTCAACCTACTGGAAAATAGTCAATATCAACTTACCAGCCTGATTAAGGCGGAAGGGCTGGCGGCATTAATCATCCCAGATTTATTGCAAACGAGTGACGGTCTGCTGACAAAATCTGGCTTACAGCCCTTAAACTATTTATATCAATTTGGTGATAAAGCTGACAAAACCTATCAAGCCAGATTTGATTGGCAGAGCAAGACATTGCACTTAACCAGTGCCAAAGGCGAAAAAACGCTGCCATTGTTAGAAGGGTCGCAAGATTTGTTGAGTTTTATGTATCAATTTATGTATGTGGCACCCTTGCAAAACATGCAGATTAATATTACCAATGGAAAAAAACTAGCCAGTTACGATTATACTTTCGAGGGAGAAGAAAATATAAACTCTTCCTTAGGTGAAGTTAAATCTATTCATATCACAAGGGCGGGATTCGAGGCAGATGAAAAAACTGAGTTATGGCTGGCGGTAGATTATCAGTATATTCCGGTCAAAATCCGTAAAACGGAAAAAGATGGCAAACTTTACGAATTGGTCGCTACTGGCATTGAAACCACACGACCTGTCATGGTTAATCCACAAGCAATAGAGAAAAAATGAATGCCAATTTAATTCGCCAAGCGGCAATGTTACTTAACAATCTGTTGGATTTTAATAGTCCTGCTGATGCAAAACTGAGCGAATTTTTTCGCAATCATCGAGATTTAGGCACCAAAGAGCGTGCCTTTGTGGCAGAAAGTGTGTACGGCGTATTGCGTCGCCTGCGCTATTTAAGCGCGGTGACAGCGGGCGAAGAGGGCGATACGGATGATGCACGTAAACTTATCCTAGCTTGGTTGCTGCGTATCGAAGGCAAGAGCATTCGCGAGCTTGAGGCTATTCTCAACGAGCAGCAAAAAGAATGGGCGGTGACCATTAAAGCGAAAGCGACAGATGATTTGCCGTTGGCGGTTCAGGCAGATGTGCGCGACTGGTTATGGCATAAACTGGTTGCGCAATACGGCGAGGCGGATGCCCTAACCATTTGCCGCAGCATGTTCGAGCAGGCAACACTGGATTTGCGGGTGAATACGATTAAAGGGCATCGTGAAGACGTGTTGAAAAAAATGCGAGCAGAAAACACCTCAAACGAACAAAAGATTGCAGAGACACCATATTCACCTATGGGCATTCGTATGCCTAGCCGTCTTGGTATCAATAGACATGTACTGTTTACCGAAGGAAAAATTGAAGTGCAAGACGAAGGCAGTCAGTTACTAAGTTATTTGGTTGCCCCTAAGCGTGGTCAAATGGTGGCAGATTTTTGTGCGGGGGCAGGAGGTAAAACGCTCGCAATAGGGGCGCTGATGAAGAACACTGGTAGGCTTTATGCGTTTGATGTTTCTGAAAAGCGGCTGAACAATCTGGGGCAACGCCTTAAACGCAGCGGCCTATCCAACCTGCATGCACAAGCAATCGCCAGTGAAACGGACCCTAAGCTAAAACGCCTGAATGGCAAGTTTGACCGTGTCCTGGTAGATGCCCCATGCAGTGGTTTGGGTACATTACGGCGTAATCCTGATTTGAAATGGCGACAAACCGAGCAAGATGTAATAGAGCTTACAAAAAAACAAACTAATATTCTTATGCGCGCTGCTAAGCTTACTAAACCAGGTGGGCGCTTAATCTACGGCACTTGTAGTTTGTTATACGACGAAAATGAGGCCATTGTAGAGACTTTTTTAAGTGCGCATGCGGATTTTAAGTTGATACCTGCTAATCAGATATTGGCGCAACAGCTCATCCCACTCGATACAGGAGACTTTTTGAAGTTGTTGCCCCATTTGCACGGTACAGATGGTTTTTTTGCTGCTGTGTTTGAAAGACAGGACAAACTAAGTGAAACTCCCATCGCTGAATAGTCAAATTCTAATCGGTGCGGTGCTTGGATTGGCCGCTGGCTGGTTCATGGGTAATTCCCCCAGTGAAAATCCATTTAAAATCAATAGTCTGTATGCTGCAGGTTTAGTGGGCACCTTATTTATCGATTTACTCAAAATGATTTTGATTCCATTGGTGTTTTGTTCAATCGCCGTAGGTATAGCCAACTTGCGCCAACATAGCCAAATGCAGCGCGTATGGGTAAGTACGCTTATTTTCTTTTTCTGTTCCATGGCGATAGCGATTGTATTGGCGCTGCTGGCAGGTAATTATTTTAAGCCCGGTGCAGGGTTAAATTTGGCGATGTTTGAATCTGCCACGCAAAATTTTCAGGCAAACCAAATGCCGATGGGGGAATTTTTCGCACAGTTTCTGCATGGGCTTTTCGTTAATCCATTCACCGCCTTAGCCAATGGCAACGTACTCGCCGTAGTGATTTTTGCTTTATTTTTAGGCGTTGCCTTAGTGATGGGGGGTGAGCGTTATAAAAATATTCTTAGTTTGCTGCAAGAGTTTTTAGAAATCGTGATGCGCGTTGTGGGCTGGATTATGCGGTTAGCCCCTTTTGGCATAGCAGCACTCTTGTTTAAGCTGGCGGCCACGCAAGATATCGCTATGTTGAATAGTTTGGTGAAATTTGTCACTGTCGTGGTCGGTACCACCTTGCTACATGGGGTAGTCGTTTTGCCACTGATTTTATATTTGTTTACAGGCAAAAGCCCGTTGTGGTTTTGGCAAGGGGCTCGAGAAGCTTTAGTGACGGCGTTTGCCACCAGTTCCAGCGCGGCCACTTTACCGGTCACGCTGAGATGTGTTACTCAACAGTTACAGGTCAAACCTGAAATCGGTGGTTTTGTGATTCCGCTGGGGGCGACCATTAATATGGATGGTACCGCTTTATATGAAGCTGCCGCTGCCTTATTTATCGCTAATTTGGTGGGGTTCGATTTAAACCTAAGTCAGCAACTCATCGTATTTTTTACCGCGATGTTTGCTGCGATTGGTGCGCCTGGCATCCCTAGCGCGGGTATGGTGACTATGGTGATGGTGTTGCAAAGCGTTGGTTTGCCTGCCGAAGCGATTGCTATTTTGCTGCCAATAGATCGATTGCTGGATACCTTGCGTACTACCGTGAACGTGGAAGGCGATATGGTGGGAAGCTTGGTGGTACAAAAACTGGTTAATCGCGACTAATACTTTTGTGTCCAAAACGGTCTGTGGTACTCATCAATAAAGAGTAGGTTGCAGGCACAACGACTAGTGTCAGTAAGGTCGATGAAATCATGCCACCAATAACTGCAACGGAAAGTGGTCCGTTGGTTTCTGCGCCAGCACCTAAGCCAAACGCCGCAGGAAGTAGCGCGAGGATAATAGTGAGTGATGTCATTAGCACAGGGCGTAATCTAACTGGGCAAGCTTCTTTCAGCGCATCATTGATACTGTGTCCTTTTTCGCGTAATTGATTGGTGAGATCGACCAACAATATAGAGTTTTTAGCAACCAAGCCAATCAGTAGCACCATGCCTATCATCGAGAAAATATTTAAACTGTTCCCTGTTACCCAAAGTGCAAACACACCACCGATGATCGCGAGAGGTTGAGCGACCATTATTATCAGCGGTTGCAAAAACGAGTTGAACTGGCTTGCCAGCACCATGTAAAGCAAAATCAACGCGAGCATAAAAATAAAGCCGACGTTTTTGAAGGTTTTGGCAAACTCTTCCGCTTGCCCAGATAATTTATATTTGTAATCCCCAGGAAGTATTTTTTTAACGATACGATCGACATGTTCTACCGCCTCCCCTAAAGGCATTGTCGGGCTTGCATATAAATTTGCAGCATATTGCAAATCGTAGCGACCAATGACAGCGGGTCCTAAAATTGGCTTAAAGCTGGCAATGCTATCGAGACGTACTAAGCTGCCATTACCTTCGCTAGTTGAGCTACGCAAATAAATTTTGCTTAAATCTGCGGCTTGTGCAAAATGACCATCTTCTGATTTCAGACGAATATCATAACGCTGCCCATCTCCATTTTCATCGTTGAATTTAGCCACGTTCACACCGCCGGCATAAACATTGACTGCTGAGGCAATGTCTGTGGCAGACAAGCCAAAACTAGCAGCACGGGCGCGGTCAATATGCATGGTAAGCTGGGGCAGATCAAGCTGCACGTCTAAATCTACCTTACCGATACCTTGTATTTCGCTCAGTTCCTGCTGAATGATTTTGGCGTATTGACTTACTTTTTCGATGTTGGGCCCGGTAATATTAAATTGTAGTTTTTCTGAGCGTTGCCCACGCACCATAGAAGCTGGGACCGGAAAGGCGCGCACTCCAGGAATTTCAGCTAATTCAACCTTGAGTAATTCTACTAACTTGGCTTGCGAGTTTTTGCGTTGGTGTTTATCTTTTAAGCGCACACTGATACGCCCCTGGTTTACCTGACCCTGCTGTCCAGATCCAATCACGGTGAAGAAGCTCTTGATGTCATCTGTATGGTTGAGCAATACCTTTTCGATTAAATCCATGCGGGTATTGGTGTAGTTGATACTTGAGCCTAAAGGGGTTTTAAAACTGATATTAAATCTACCTTCGTCTGCCTCTGGCACAAACTCTTTTTCTACATTTTTAAAGAAAAACACACTGGAAAGAATGACTAATAGTGTGGCAAATAGCACTTTCCAGCGATGATTGAGTACCCAGATAATCAGTTGCCTATATTGATTCTCCATAGCATTAAAAAACTGGCCTAAGCGATGATAGAGTTTGCCATGTTGCTGTGTCACAGGTAGGTAACGAGAACTGAGCATCGGCGTCAATGTAAGAGATACAAACAGGGAAATGAGTACGCCAGCGGTAACAACGACAGCAAATGCCTCGAAAAATTTGCCGATAATGCCATCCATAAAAATAACGGGTGCAAAAATACAGACCAAGGAAAGCGAGGAGGCAATCACCGCAAAAGTGACTTCACGGCTACCAATCTCGGTAGCTTTAGTACGAAATACGGCTACGGCACGCGGGTCTTTGAGTTCACTTGCAGAGAGTTTATTGCCAGCATCACCCGAAATGTGGCGGATGATGCTCTCGCGTACTACAATCGCGTCATCGACCACCACGCCAATGAGCAACAGCAACGCCAGCAGAGTCATGCTGTTGAAAGTATAGCCTGCAAAGTACATGATGGCTATCGCGCCCAGTAACGAGACTGGAATCTCTAAACAGATCATAAGCGTGGAGCTAAAGGAGCGCATAAAAAGCAACACTATCAGTGCCGCGAATAGGGTGCCTTCCAATAAGTGTTGTTGTAAAGAAGCGACCATTTCTTCAATAAAAGGAGCCTCGTTAGCCGAGATATCGATGTTTAGACCTGCCGGCAGATTGGGTCGAATATCAGCATCTAATCGGCGCTCCACTTCTTTAATAATATCGACGGTATTGGCATTGGCGATTTTGATGATGCCTAAGCCTACCGTAGGTTTGCTGTTGTAGCGCGCTATCTGTCTGAAGTCGGTCAGATCATCTTTGATTTCTGCTACTTCTTTTAATTTAATCGATGCGCCATTGCGATAGGCCACTATCATTTCTGCAAGCGCATCGAGGCGATGAAATTCCAAATCCAGTTTTAACAAACGCTCTGAGTTTTTACTGACTAAAAAGCCGCCAGGCACTTGCACGTGCTCGCGATCAAAAGCGCCAATGATGTCGCTGGTAGTCAGGTTGTAAGCGTTCATGCGCTCAGGTTTTAGCTCAATCCGAATATTGCGATCACGCCTCCCGCCTAGCTGTACTTCGCCCACACCATCAATAGTTTCCAGTTTTTTCTTGAGTGTATTCAACGCAAATAAATTGAGCTGTTGAATCGTTCTGTCGCCCGTTAATGCTAGCCATAAAATGGGCTCGGCATTGGTTTCCGCCTTTCTGAGTATGGGTGGATCGGTGTCGGTAGGTAGCCGCCGCAGTACCGTATTGATGTTGGCCTGCACTTCGTTGTAAGCAACATTAATATCTTTTTCTAGCTTAAAAGTAATGACAATGACGGATGCGCCTGGCGACGAGCTTGATTGTATATGTTCAATACCGGGGGTGGTATTAATCGCGGATTCAATGACGCTGGTAATGCTGGCATCGACAATATCAGGGTTAGCGCCCCGTAATGTAGTGGTAACAGTAATAATCGGAAACTCAATTTCAGGAAAACGGTCGACCGAGATGCGCTGATAGCTAATAATACCGAACAGCACTAATACTGCAGACAGCATCCACGCGAGTACGTGGCGTTTGATGGAGAGTTCAGGTAAAGTCAAGACTTACTTCCTAATACGCTCACTTTAGCTTTGTCTGTTAAAAATGCTGCGCCATCCATCGCGATTGTTTCGCCACCTTTTAACCCTTCTAAAATTTCAACCATTCCATTTTGTTGTAATCCTGTCTTGACGACGCGCTGAACCGCTTCATCCTTAACGATTTCATAGACAACTTCACCTGCAGGTCGTAACACCACGCTTTGCTCAGGTACCAAAATAGCACTGACACGTTCTCCTAAAAGCACTTTGCCATTGACACTGGCACCTGGCTGCCAATCCGCCTCATCTTGAATATCGGCGGTGACATCAATGGTGCGGTTGTTAGCCATAACTTGTGGTTTTAGTTCGCGTATGACGCTGGTCACTTCTTTATCAGAAGTGGGAGTAGTGAGTTTTACGGTGAGGCCAGGCTGTAGTTTTGCCGCCACCCTTTCAGGGAAAGGCAGGTGCGCGCGCAGGAGTTTATTGCTGATGATTTGTGCGATTGGGTCTCCTACATTCACAAAATCACCTGCCGCCACAATCTGTGTTTCAACAATGCCGTCTGTAGGTGCTAGTACACGATTTTTACTGCTGTTATGGTTAATTGTAGCGATGCGACTTTTTGCGCCAGCAAGTTGTTGCTTCAGCGCGGCTTGTTGAGTGGTGACATCATCTAATGCATTTTTTGAAATAAAATTTTTATCAACCAGCGCGCGATTACGTTCAACTACTTTATTTTGATTTTCAAGCAGCGCCTCAATTCTGGCCACTTCAGTAAGCGCTTCTTGACGTTGTAAGCCAAAATCACTGCCATCCAGTAGTGCGATTGTATCGCCTTTTTTAACCCGTTGCCCAGGACGAATCAGCACTTGAACAACACGTGCCGACATTTCAGCGGCGATGGTAGGATCAATGACACTTTCCAACGACCCAACGGTTTCTTCCACTAGAGCTAGATTTTTGTTGGAGGCAGTGGTTAAACTAATTTGTGTTGCTTTTATGCCTTTAACTTCATTGATAGGCGTACTTTCATTGTTGTTGCAAGCAGAAAGTATGGAAAGTATGGAAAGTATGGTAAGCAGGAATAGCGAGGTTAATTTTTTCATGATCGAGTTATCGGTTTATTTTAGCGTTGTTTTTAATTAATTTTCTGCCAATCAAAATAAGGCCCAGGATCGGTTTTACGTTCAGGGGCGATATGTGAGTGACCCACGATGTCCTGAATCGGGTAACTTTTCCTCAACGATGCCAGTAACACATTCAGCGTTTGGTATTGTGCTGGCTCAAACGCCTCATGGTCACACCCTTCCAGCTCTATTCCGACCGAGAAATCATTACAACGTTCCCTGCCTTTCCACAAAGATACGCCGGCATGCCAAGCACGTTGTGAACAAGCAACGAACTGAATCAGCTCGCCATCACGTCGTATTAAA